>DNOQ01000283.1:0-1311 GCA_003501665.1 Bacteroidales bacterium
AGGAGTTCAGGCAAAGATTCGGTCATTGTCGGGATAACATCGGAATCTGCATGTTCGGGATGCCATGCCCAAGGATCATGCCAGCTGTCGGGTATAAAAGAAAAGATTATTGAGGTTGAAGGCAGCTATGATTTAATGCCTGGTGACAATGTTACGATACTGATGAAAAAATCGATGGGATATAAAGCCCTTCTTCTGGGTTATATATTTCCACTTATATTTTTTATTCTGATTTTTATACTCTTTATGTCAGTGCCCTTATCAGAACTGGTTGCAGGATTGGGATCAATCGCGATGCTTGGTATATATTATCTGATTCTATATTTCTTCAGAAACAGTATCAGTAACAAATTTTCCTTCACAATAAAAACTCCTTAATGGGTCACACGATTATCATTACGGTTATCAGTCTGAGTTTGCTTGCGCTTCTCGCGGCTGTTATCCTTTATTTTATTGCTCAGAAATTCAAGGTTTATGAAGATCCCCGGATTGATGAGGTTCAGGCTCTTCTTCCTGCCGCTAACTGCGGAGGGTGCGGATTTGCGGGTTGCCGTAATTTTGCAGAAGCTCTGGTCAAAGCTGAGACCTTTGATGGATTGAACTGTCCGGTGGGAGGCGCTCCGGTAATGGCAGAGGCAGCACAGGCGCTTGGTAAAGAAGCGCCTGTGGTTGATCCGCTGGTTGCTGTTCTGCTTTGTAACGGAACACCTGAACAACGTCCCCGGACATCAGTCTATGATGGCGTCCCCGATTGCAGGATAGCACATAACCTTTATATCGGAGAAACAGATTGCAGCTATGGCTGTCTGGGCAAAGGCGATTGCGTCACAGCATGTACTTTCGGTGCAATATACATGAGTAAGGAAACAAGTTTGCCGGTTATTATTGATGATAAATGCGTGGCATGCGGAAATTGTGTGAAAGCATGTCCAAGGAACATTATTGAGCTCAGGAAAAAAGCTAAAAAAGACCGAAAGATATATGTAGCCTGTTCAAACTGCGATAAGGGAGGTCCGGCACGAAGAGCCTGCAAGGTTGCATGCATAGCATGTACCAAATGCGTCAAAGTGTGCAAATTTGATGCAATTACAATAGAGAACAATCTTGCATACATCGATGCTTTAAAATGTACTTTCTGCAGGAAATGTGCTACTGAATGTCCTACCGGATCGATACTGGAGATCAATTTCCCGCCGAAGAAACCTGCACCTGAGGCACAGAATGAAACAATAAAAGTTAATCCGGAAGTATAACGAAATAAATAACACAGATTTGAAAACATTTCCCGTAGGAGGCGTTCATCCGCCTGAA
>DNOQ01000283.1:1327-13386 GCA_003501665.1 Bacteroidales bacterium
AGGTTTTGTATCTACAAATATCCATTCATCAGTTTCGGGGGTGATTAATAAAATTGACACAGTGATTGATGCCACGGGTTTCCGGCAGACTGCTGTATATATTGATACCCGGGGAGATGAGTGGATTGATACAATTGACAGAAGCGGGGATATAAACAGAGAAATAAAACTTTCTCCGGAGGAGATTATTCAGAAATGTCTTGAAACCGGAATTGTAGGCCTCGGAGGGGCAACATTCCCCTCACATGTAAAACTGACAGTTCCTGCAGGTAAAAGATGTGATTTACTGATAATAAACGGAGCTGAATGTGAACCATACCTTACTTCGGATCACAGGCTTATGCTTGAAAAAGGGGAAGAGATACTGACAGGAACAACTATTCTCATGAAAGCTCTCAGGGTAACAAAGGCATATATCGGTATTGAAAATAACAAGAAGGATGCAATCGGTCATATCACAAAGCTGGCTGAAGGATTTCCCGGAATTACGGTTTATGCTCTTAAAGTAAAATATCCCCAGGGAGCTGAAAAACAACTGATAAAGGCTCTTACAAAAAGGGAAGTCCCTTCCGGGAAACTGCCTCTTGATGTAAACGCGGTAGTACACAATGTGGGTACTGCATTTGCTGTTTATGAAGCTGTCCAAAAAAACAAACCACTTTTTGAAAGAGTTGTTACCATAACCGGTAAATCTGTTCCCAAACCCGGAAATTATTTTGTCAGGACCGGTACTCCGGTCAGATTTCTGATAGAGGCAGCCGGAGGGATACCTGAAAATACCGGAAAAATCCTGTCGGGAGGACCCATGATGGGAAAAGCTGTCAGTAATCCGGATATACCTGTAGTAAAAGGCACATCTGGAATTGTGCTTATCCCGGCAGATGAATCGCTGAGAAATGAAATGATGCCATGCATCAGATGTGCAAAGTGTGTCATGGCATGCCCGCTGCATCTCGAACCCTATCTCCTGATGACACTTTCGGAAAAAGGTGATTTTGAACGGGCCGGAAGAGAAAGGATCACCGATTGCATGGAATGTGGTTCATGCAGCTATACCTGCCCGGCTGACCGTCCGCTGCTGGATTATATAAGGCTCGGGAAATCAACTGTCATAAAAATGGCACGTAAACAGATGATTAAATAAGAAGTCATATTATATTTATTGCAGATGAGCAATTTACTCAAGGTATCCCTGTCGCCTCATATACACGGGAAAGAGACAACACAGAAACTGATGTTCGGTGTCGTAATAGCTCTTATTCCGGCATTACTTACATCAATCTTCTTCTTCGGTTACGGAGCCCTTATTGTTACAGCAACATCAGTAGCTTCCTGCATTCTTTTCGAATATCTTATTGTTAAGTTCATAATCAAAAAACCGCTTACCATAAACGATGGTTCGGCTCTTGTTACAGGACTATTACTGGCATTCAACCTTCCTTCCAACATACCGGTCTTTATAATTGTTATCGGAAGTTTTGTTTCGGTTGCGGTGGCAAAAATGACATTTGGCGGTCTGGGCAACAATCCGTTCAATCCGGCTCTGGTAGGACGTGTATTCATGTTGATATCTTTTCCTGTTCAGATGACCAGCTGGCCTGTTCCGGCAGGTTTAAATACAGGATATACTGATGCCGTTACAGGTGCAACCCCGCTGGCAATTGTAAAGGAGGGACTCAAAAACGGGGAATCTTTATCACAACTTATGACACAGATCCCGACTCCTGCACAAATGTTTTTTGGCCAAATGGGCGGATCTATGGGAGAAATTGCAGCTATGGCTCTTCTTCTGGGATTTATTTGGCTACTTTATAAAAAGATAATCACATGGCATATCCCTGTGTCAATCCTTGCGACAATAGTAGCATTTACAGGCATTCTGTGGCTCGTCAATCCCGAGAAATACGCTGATCCTTTATTTCATGTACTGGCCGGGGGTATATTGCTGGGAGCGATTTACATGGCTACTGATTATGTTACTTCCCCTATGAATCCGAAGGCTATGCTGATATACGGATGTGGTATCGGAATGCTTACAGTTATCATCAGAGTGTGGGGGGCATATCCTGAAGGTGTTTCTTTTGCAATACTTATAATGAATGCATTTGTACCGTTATTGAATACTTATATCAAACCTAAACGATTTGGAGAGGAGGTAAAAAATGGCTAAATCTCAGCCGACACTGAAAAATATGATACTTGCGCTTACCTTAATCGCTGCCGGAAGCGCAACCGGACTCGGTTTTGTTTATGAGCTCACTAAAGGACCAATAGCTCTTTCAATACTGAATAAAAAGCTGAATGCAATAAGGGAAGTTGTTCCCGAATTCACAAATAATCCTCACGATGAGATGTTCAGACTGCCAACCGGTGAAGGTGACAGCCTCGAAATTTACCCGGCAAAAAATAACGGAGAGATTGTGGGATATGCCGTCAATTCATATACACCTGACGGATTCAGCGGAAATATTTCCCTGATGGCAGGATTTAAACCTGACGGGACAATTGTGGGTATTTCGGTTCTTGAACATAAAGAGACTCCCGGTCTTGGAACAAAAATGACGGAACCGGATTTCAGCGGACAATTTACAGAAAAAAATCCCGGAGAATTTTTGATTAAAGTTAAAAAAGATGGCGGCCAGATTGATGCGATAACTGCAGCAACGATAAGTTCCAGAGCCTATTGTGACGCCGTTCAGAGGGCATATAACACTTTGCGGAAAGGAGGCATCAAATGAATCAGCTTCAGAATTTTACAAAAGGCTTCATCAGGGAAAACCCTATCCTTGTACTGGTGCTGGGCGCATGTCCTACACTTGCCACAACCACTTCAGCCATTAACGGACTGGGAATGGGTATTGCAACTACTTTCGTGCTTATATGCTCAAATGTGGTTATTTCCCTGCTTTCAAATCTTATACCTGATAAAGTAAGAATACCTGCATTCATAGTGGTAATCGCATCCTTCGTAACAATTGTTGACCTTGTTATGCAGGCTTATGTTCCGGACCTTTACCAGACACTTGGGATTTTTATTCCCCTTATCGTTGTCAATTGCATTGTTCTGGGCAGGGCCGAAGCATTTGCCAGCAAGAACAGTGTCCTCTCATCATTTATCGATGGGGCAGGAATGGGTCTGGGCTTCACTCTGGCACTGGGTTTACTCGGCGCTTTCCGCGAAATTGCCGGCAGCGGGGCTATACTGGGGTACAAATTCATTAAGGGCGACGGCATACTTGTATTTGTACTGGCCCCGGGTGCATTTATTGCTCTCGGTTACATGATCGCACTGGTTAGTAAAATCAGGAAAACATCAAAATAGAAAATATGGAATACATACTTATAATCATATCCGCCATTTTTATCAATAACGTGGTTCTTGCACAGTTCCTGGGTGTATGCCCGTTCCTTGGTGTTTCTAATAAAGTAAATACTGCCGTGGGAATGACAGGGGCAGTAACATTCGTAATGGTACTTGCCACAGTAGTTACGTATCTGATACAGGTATATGTGCTTCAGAAGCTTGGAATAGCATTCATGCAGACTATTACATACATCCTTGTTATTGCCTCCCTGGTACAGATGGTTGAGATAATCCTTAAAAAGATCAGTCAGCCTCTGTACCAGGCGTTGGGAATATTTCTTCCACTGATAACAACCAACTGTGCAGTTCTGGGTGTGGCGATCCTCGTAATCAAGAAGAACTTCAGTCTTGCCGGGTCGGTAGTATACAGTGCTGCCACAGCTATTGGATTCGGACTTGCACTGTTGTTACTTGCCGGTATAAGGGAACAGCTCGAACTGATGGATGTGCCCCGGGGAATGAAGGGTGTTCCGGTCTCCCTGGTTGTTGCCGGTATTCTTGCCCTGGCTTTTATGGGTTTTACGGGGATAGTCAAGTAATACCGTAAGATATCTGTGCTATAGTTAAATGTGCAGTGTGCCAGCCTTCGCCACCTCCTTCGCTTGGGCTACGGAGGTCAAAGAAGGCTTCGGCTGGCAAAGCAGGGTGAAGTGCAGTTTATCTGTTTATTTCTGCAGATTTATCTGCTGCAAAGATGATTTCATGGGTTTTAAGGGCATCTTTAAGACTGGTTAAAGGCATCTCCCTCCCCTCTTCAACAGCTTTGAAAAATGCTTCAAACTGAGCCTGATAAGGGTGATCGGAAACATCCCCCGAATCAAGCAGCTTCATGGAAAGTTCACTCCATTTATTCCTGTTAAGGCCCGGAATTTTAGTGGAATAGAATTTATTATCAAGAAGGCTTCCTTCGCTTCCCACAAGATGAAAGTGGAAATAATAAGGCTGAAGGCAATCGATAACTGAAGCTACTTTCCCGACAGCTCCGTTCCTGAATTTGATTATCGTTACAGAACTTGTGGGATATTCATATCGTGCAAAGTCATTATTCGAGGAATATGCGGAATAGCTTGTTACTGATTCATAATCACTGCCCATGCATAACAGTAAAGCATCCAGAGCATGACACCCTGCTGAAAGCAGACTGCTTCCCGCGGCATCTTTTTTTATATTCCAGCGATATTGACCATACCAGGGACCTATTCCATGATAATAGTCAATCTCTCCATAATGAATTTTTCCCAGTAATCCCTGGTCAATAATTCCCCTTATGGCCGTTAACTGGCTCGAATAACGGCACTCAAAGCAAACACATGTTTTAACGCCTGTTTCCTTTACTGCCGATTCAACTGCAAGGCAATCTTCCCAGGTAAGTGCCACCGGCTTTTCAATAATGAGATGTTTGCCGGCGTTGGCAGAGGCAATTGCCTGACGGGCATGGTCTGAAGGGTAACTGCATATAGAAACCACATGGATGGATGGGTCTTCAAGCATCAGTGAAAGATCAGTATAACAGGTAATTGATCCACCGTGGCTGGCCCTAATCTCTGATGAATCAAGTTGCCTCGATGAACAAATTGCTGTTACCTGTGCCAGTGATGTTTTATTTATTGCCTCAATGTGGGCTCCTGCTGCCCAGCTGTATCCGATAATTCCAACATTAAATTTCTTCATATGATTTATTCATTATTACCCCTATCCCGGCTCCCGCCTCTCGGGACGGGAAAGGGGGTAAACTTTAAAATGGGCTGGTTTTTTTTAATTATCTTCAACCGTAATTGCTTTTCGCCGGTAATAACTGGCAAAATATACAAAGAAAATCATAGATTCCCTTAACTGTAACCGAAATAATTCGTTTATTGTAAAGTAATTCATTCAACATGGATAAATGAACTATCCGGATTACTTCAAGGTACTGGGTCTGAATACTGATGCCACAATAGCCGATATCAAAAAGGCTTACAGGAATAAAGCACGTATGTTCCATCCCGACCTTAATCACTCTCCTGAAGCTAAGGATAAATTCATTCTGGCGACCGAAGCTTATGAATTCCTGATAGCAAATTTCGACAGACTAAATAATGATAATGCCTTTTCAGTCGCACTTGAAGAGTGGAAAAGATACCGGCAGGACAGATCAAGGCAGCGGGCGCAGGCGTATGCACAGGCATCTTACATGCAATTCAGGAACTCCAGGTTTTATAAGACAACCCGGATGTTTGACCTCACGAGAATAATATTCGGACTTTCATTATCTGTAATAATTATCATTTATACAATTCTGGGATTTATTACCAGGGTAAAATATCCTGTACCTGAATATGGAAACCCTGTCATCGTCTTTATAATGCTTTTGCTGCTCGGAACTATCTTTCTTGTTATCAGCCTTGTTTATCTGAAAGTCTATCTTGAAACATCCAGAAAACACAGGAAGAGTGGCTGATCCGCATGCTGAATAAAAAATAGTTCACCGGGGTGCTGAAAGTGTTCCTGAGGGGAGATTCTCTTTTTATTATCTTTACCAGAAAATCCATGACAAAACTGGCCAGGGAGCTTACCCTTTATGGTCTGATAATGGTTGCCATAGGCTCCTGCATAGGTTCTGGAATTTTTGTTACCCCTTCACAGATTGCCGGCCTGATACCCTCCTCAACACTCATACTTATTGTCTGGTCCATTGGTGGAATAATTGCACTTACAGGAGCTCTGACATTTTCCGAACTGGGTTCACTTTTTCCTTATGCAGGGGGCATCTACGTATTTCTTCGTGAAGCTTACGGCGGATGGATGGGATTCCTTTACGGATGGGCATACCTGCTGATAATAACCTCAGGATCGATAGCTGTACTTGCACTCGCGTTTTCATATTACCTGAGCTTTCTGATCCCGATGAGTGATACCTGGAAAATCATCACAAGTATCATAGCCATTTCATTACTTACAATACTTAATGTACTTAGAGCCAAATTCGGAGAAATATTCTCAAATATCTTCACCGGGTTGAAAATTGCAGGGATATTAATAATTATCGGAGCTGGTTTCTTTTTCGGATCTTCTGAATTGTCATTCAGAGGATTCCCGTCAATATCATCCTCCGGTGCAACTCTGTCGGGTTTTGGCGTAGCACTTACGGGAGTATTATTTTCGTATGGCGGATGGCAACATGCATCCTTTCTGGCAGGTGAAACAAAAAATCCTGCAAGAAATGTACCTGTTGCCATGATAACAGGAGCAATCGTTGTGACAATGATATACCTTCTGGTGAATACAGGTTACATGATGCTGATGCCCGTAAAGGAAATTATCAGTTCAACCCAGGTGGCCGCAGAGGCCGTAAGCACTGTAATACCTTACGGAGGTATCCTTGTTGCAGCTATCATAGCTGTAAGTACATTCGGCACTATTGGTATATATACCCTTTCAGCGCCACGCATTTACTTCGCAATGGCAACCGATGGTTTATTCTTTAAAGGCATTGCCAGAGTCCATCACGTCTACCGGACACCCGTAAATGCCATCTTAATTCAATCAGTATGGGCTATTGTTCTTCTCCTGTTTTGGGGAACATTTGAGAACCTGATCACATATACAGTCTCAATCGAGTTTATTTTCTATATACTTGCTGCTGCAGGAATTTTTATATTCAGGAAAAAGTTAAAAGATACCCACAGACCTTACAGGACCCTGGGCTATCCCTATACTCCTCTAATTTTCATATTGATAAACACGTGGTTCATTCTGAATATAACCATTAAAAAGCCAATTCATATGGGAATCGGGCTTGCATTCCTGGCCCTTGGAGTACCTGTCTATTTTTATTTCAGAAAGAAGAATCTTTTAAGCGTTGAAAGATCAGCCGATCCTGAAAAAATTGAAAGGAGTGTCGAGGATCGATGAGAAATATTCTCCACGTTCCAGAATATCTTCATCACCATCTTCGTAATACCAGTTGATAACGTATTTTTTATTATTTAAAGTGACATGTTTTATCCTTTCAAGAAGATGAATAAATACCTTGGCACTTGCACTGTTGAAATATTCAAGATTCATTTCAACACAGGTCACATCGGCAGGTGATTTAATATATTCATTCAGCCATATTTCAACAACTGAATAGAATTCTGCAACGTCCTCATGAATCGAGCGTCCACTGATCTTTACCAGGCCTTCCGGAGACAATATAATCTCAGGGGAGGTTTTTGTGGATGGAATTTTCAGCTCCTTCATACTTGGTTATTTCACCCGAAAATTATTAAATAAATCGATATTCACAATATTAAAAGTGACAGATCAGAGTCGTGCCAGCGGAGCTATATCCTGACCGGCAAAATCATTTCCAAGATACTTATAATATCCGGTAATGCCAATCATGGCCGCATTGTCGGTAGTAAGACTAATATCGGGGATAAAAAGGTTCCAGTTTCTTTTTCGCGATTCGATCATTGATGTATTTCTTAATGCTGAATTTGCAGAGACTCCTCCCGCTATCCCAATCTCTCTGATCCCTGTCATTATTGATGCTTTAACAAGTTTATCAATAAGTATCTTCACTATTGTGTACTGCAATGAAGCACATAGATCCGGTTTGTTCTTTTCAATAAATTCAGGATCCTCCTTCAGCCTGTCGCGCAGGAAATACAGAAAATTTGTCTTTAACCCGCTGAAACTGAAATCAAGTCCGGGTACAGAAGGCTTTGAAAAAGTGAAAGCCTTTATATCCCCTTCGGATGCAAGTCTGTCAATAGCGGGACCTGCCGGATATGGTAATCCCATAAGCTTTCCGCATTTATCAAATGCTTCACCTGCCGCATCGTCGACGGTATTGCCAAGAGTCTCCATTACGAGATGGCTTTCCATGAGGATAATCCTTGTATGTCCGCCGGAAACAAGCAGGCATAAAAAGGGAAACTGAGGAGTGACTGATTCCTCCACTTTATTTTTAAGAAAATGGACAAGCACGTGTGCCTGTAAATGATTAACTTCGATAAGTGGTATATCGCGGGCAAGTGCAAACCCTTTAGCAAATGATGTACCTACAAGAAGAGAGCCAAGAAGACCCGGCCCTCTTGTAAACGCAACAGCGTTTATTTCATCTATGCCAACTCCGGCGCTCCTGAGTGCCTGGTCAACAACAGGTACAATATTTGCCTGATGTGCCCTTGATGCCAGTTCCGGGACTACTCCTCCGTATGATCTGTGTACCTCCTGACCGGCTATCAGGTTTGAAAGAACATACCCGTCCCTTATCACCGCAGCCGAAGTGTCATCACATGATGATTCTATTGCCAGTATTGTAACGCCCATCAATATTAAAATCCATGTAAAAATTTCCGTGTAGAATGCATAAATTATTATATTAATCAGGTTTCCAGTCGCGTATAACAATACGATCCTGATAGCATCTGACTTCCAATTGCTGTTTAGCTTTCCATTTAAGCTTTCGGATATACTCCATAGGAATTGTAACTGCATAGCTTGTGCCCCCTGATATCTTAGTCAGGCTTCTGATGTGATTTTCTTCATTTTTCCTGCGTGTCATAATAAAGATGTTTAATGCTGAATAATATGTATAAAAAAACGTATTAAGATACGTATTCTAATACGTAGTTACAAAATTTCCTAAAACCAATCAAACAATCCCTGAAGAAATATGCCATGGTATTTAACGGTACAATCTTTGTGCTGAACAAAATGAGGATGTTATATTATTGTTGTCTTTAACTATCTTTACGCAATAAAAGGCTGAATTACTATAATTTGAATTTTTTCGTAACGAACCGATGCCCGGAGCTGTTAAAAGATCGATAAAGTACTTTCTGATTTTTATCGGAATACTCATAATGATCCCGATGATACTCTATCCTCTTTTGAGGCAACCGGAAATCCAGACACTTATTATCAGAAGGATAACCAGGCATTTTTCCCAGGAACTCAAATCGACCATATCAGTCGGAAAAGTGGAAATTGTATTTTTCAATAAGCTGAATCTGGATGATATTCTCATCAAGGATAGAAATGATGATACCCTGATATATGCAAAAAAGTTATCTGCCACCGTCAGAAAGATAAACACCGAAAAGAATGAATTTACACTGGGCAGGGTATCACTGTTAAATCCTGTCTTATCGCTTATTACCGATTCGGCCGGAATATTGAATCTGAATTGGTATCTCGATCTCTTGAGAAAGGAAGAAAAAGATCCGGATAAGCCTCATGCCAAAGTCAGAATAAATCATGCAGATATACGGAATGCAACCTTTTTCCTCATTAACAGGGGCGCCAATCTCAACAGTAACTCAATGGACTTCAATAATCTGCACCTGAGTGACATTAATGGTATAATTGAAGAGTTTTCCGTCAGGGATGACACAACATCCTTCAGCATATACAATCTTTCATTCAGCGAATCCGGTGGTTTTAATATGAGGAAGATGACAAGTGATTTCGCTGTTGCAGGTAAAAGTATCCTGTTCACATCGGCATTTGTCAGTTGCGACAGCAGTATACTTAATATACCACTTGTTGAACTAAGGCCTGATTCAACAGGGTCGTTCAGTAATTTCACTGAAAATGTCCATCTTGATATAAATGTTGACAAATCGCTTGTATATACTTCCGATCTGCAACACTTTCTGGCCCCTGTGAGGGGTATGTATGAATCAGTAAACGTCAGCGGAAGGGTATTCGGGACAATATCTGAACTCAGGGGCCGGAATATTAATTTATCCTATATGGATGAATCCCGGCTCGATTGTGATTTTGATCTGTCAGGTCTGCCCGAACCAGGGAACTCATTTATTTATCTTGGAATTCATCGGTTGGATACCCGGGCTGATGATATTACCGGGATAAATATTCCGGGAAAGGGACCGATAAGACTTCCGGAATATTTCGATAAGCTGGGAACAATCTCCTTTAACGGAAGTTTTACCGGATTCACCACTGATTTTGTTGCTTATGGGAAACTTACAACACAAGCCGGAAATTTAAGCACTGATATATCACTCCGGCCTGAAGGCAAAAACCGTTTTAAGATCAAAGGTCTGGTTACAGGCAACGGTATAGCACTGGGAGAAATCACGGGCAATACCGAACTTCTTGGTGATCTCAGCTTAAAAGCGGATATTGATATGTATGCATATTCATTCAAAAAGTTCTCAGGCGAGATAAACGGTCTTATCGACAGTCTGGAGATAAACCGTTATAAATACAGGAATATATCATTGAACGGGATAATCAACGACAAGACATGGGACGGAAGCATCAAAGTGGCAGATGAAAATATCAGGATGGAGATGCTTGGAATGCTGAACTTCAGCAGAGAACTGCCTGAATTTGATTTCACACTGAACCTGGTAAACTCTGATCTTTTTAAGCTCAACCTCGATAAATCAGATACAACATCATCTGCATCTATGCTGCTAACCGCCAATTTCAGGGGAAGAACTGTAGGGAACCTCGAGGGTGAAATTAAACTTCTGAATTCAAGCCTCAGGAGATACGGAAATACTCTTGAATTATATGATTTATCAGTAAGATCATTTACTGAAGACGAGCATCCCGCAATCAGTCTGAGGACCGATTATGCAGATGCCGATATAAGAGGTTTTTTCAATCCTGCAGGGATTGGCTCATTTATAGGTTCATCGCTTTCCAGGCTTATGCCGTCACGCTACAGTAAACCCCGGAATATTATTAATTTCACGAAAGACAGGCTCTCCTTCAGTGTTAATTTCAAGAATACCGACAGATTAAATGATTTTTTCCGTACAGGATTATTATTGGCCGATAAAAGTACCATCACCGGTGAAATATTATCGGATACCGCTGCAACAATAAAACTAATATCAAAAAATCTTTCGGTTAAAGGCAATTCCTTTAAAGACCTTTCAGTTGATGTCAGACTTGATCAGTCAATTTTTACAGCCGCCCTGAGAAGTTCATCGCTGGGTATTCTGGGCCAGTCAGAATTAAAGGATTTTTCAGCTGATTTTGACACACGGCCTGACAACTTCATTTTTAATATCAAGTGGGATAATAAAGATTCCAGGATCGCCAACCGCGGAAGTTTTACGGCAAGAGGGACTTCAATGGAGGGTGTAAATGAAAAGTTCGGCCCGGTGCTGCTTATTGATATTGCGTCTTCAGATATCTACAGCCATAACAACTTATGGAGAATAAACCATTCCACGGTGCTGCTTGATTCAAATAATGTATATATCAATCACCTTCTTATTAACAGTGAGAACAGTCATTACCTTGTTGATGGAACATTATCCGAAAACCATGAAGATACCCTCCGGATAGAATTTAGAAGCATAGACATTTCACCACTCAACTACCTGATTACAGGAAAAAATGAAAAGGAACAACTGTCATTGGATCTGAAAGGAGAATTGAACGGTAAAGTGCTCCTTACAGATATTTATAATAACCCTCTTGTTGAAGGGAATCTCAGGATAAACGGCTTTTCAATCCTTGAAAGCGAATATGGTGCACTTACACTTAATTCGGCCTGGAACAATGAACGAAAAGTGGCAGAAATACGGGCCGGGAACAACCTTGGCGGAAAGAAGATGATTGATGTTGACGGATATTATAACCCTGAACTGAGGAGGCTGTATCTGCTGACAACAGCTGAAAAACTGCCGGTTGACGCACTTAATCCTCTGCTGAATTCATTTGCTTCTGAAATAAC
>DNOQ01000425.1:0-488 GCA_003501665.1 Bacteroidales bacterium
CTGGGACTTGCCAATCACAGACTGGTTAAAGAAGCATCAATCCGCGCGATAGAAAAATACGGATTGAATTTCTCGGCTTCAAGACAGACAACAGGCACCTCTGTAATTCACCTTGAACTTGAAAAGCAGCTCTCCCTGTTCAAGGATAAAGAGGATACGGTAATTTTTGCATCGGGTTATATGACTAACAAAATAATGATGCAGGTACTCCGGAAAGAATATTCTGCTGTTTTTATTGACAAATCGGCTCATGCCAGTATTAAAGACGGGCTGCCCACTGATATTTCGAGGGTCTATTATTATGATCACTGTAATACCTGTCATCTTGAAACACTTCTTAAGAGAACAACGAGATACAGACCACTGATCATTTCGGATGGTTTGTTCGCACTGACCGGTGAAATAACCCCGCTTTCAGATATTATGGCTCTGGCAGATCGATTCAATGCTCTGGTTATTGTTGATGATGCTCATGCGACCGGCATCCT
>DNOQ01000425.1:563-2693 GCA_003501665.1 Bacteroidales bacterium
GGATTTATTTCAGGCAATCGGGAATTGATCACATCTATAAGGGAAGGTTCTGCAATGTACCAGGCATCAACTTCTTTGCCGCCACCGGTTGTTGCAGCTGGTCTGGCTTCTGTTAAAATCATGAAGGAACATCCTGAATTAAGGGAGAGAGTTTTTAAAAACGCAAAACATATAAGGGCGGGAATATTAGTGTTGGGATTCGATACAATAGCCGGTGATGCACCGATCATTCCGTTATTATTCAGAGCTTATGCAAATGCGGCCAGACTATCTGAATTTATGAAAAAAAACAATATTATTGTGCCTTTGATAAGTTATCCCGTGGAAATGGACGGATTTATGATACGGATAACCGCTTCGGCAAATCATACCGGTGAACAGATATCAGAATTGTTGGATGTATTAAAAAAATGGACCGGATTTTAAAGCTCCGTTTTATTCATTATCAGATATAGGGAGAGGAATTGGCGTCGGGAGAAAATAATGGAGATCCCATGCGAACCACTTAGTTTACAACAATATAATTATATTATTTTATATGAACCAAAATTATATTTCTATTCTTGCATTTTCAGTATGTTTTTTTTTTGCATGTAATTCATATCATCCTGATTTGATACTTATGAATGGCAAAATTATCACGGTTGATCAGAACTTCACAATTGCTGAGGCTGTCGCTATAGAAAAAGATAAAATAGTTGCTGTCGGTTCCGATGCTGAAATCAGGAATCTTGCTGTCAGCAGCACAAAAACCATTGATCTTCAAAGGAAGGTTGTTATTCCGGGGCTTATTGATGCTCATCTTCACCCCGAATCGGCATCAGTAAGTGAACTTGACAGGGAAATACCTGATCTGCACTCGATTGATGATCTGCTGGAATGGATCAAAAACCAGGCTGTAGTTTTAAATCATGGCGAATGGATCATTCATCCAAAACTTTTTTTCACCCGGTTAAATGAACTCAGACAGCCGACTCTTGCTGAACTGGACCGGGTTGCTCCTGATAATCCGGTATTTCTGAACGGCTCATTCGGGGGAATGATCAATACGGCCGCTATGAAGATATCAGGTATTACTGAAAAAACAGTTCATCCCGGTATTATCCGTAACAAAGAAACAGGGCATCTGACCGGATTTATAAGAGCTTCAGCATTTAATCTGCTCAAACTTCCGGGGGAAAGAATCCTGAGTTATGAAGAAAAACTGGCAGCCCTTGAAGCGATGTTAAAACGTTATAATCGTTATGCCATCACAGGTATATGTTCAGGGAACGGAGATTTTCACAGATATGAAATGTACCGCGATCTGCATTATCAGAACAGACTTACAGTACGCGTATATCAGAACATCTTATTGAGTCCCGGTTCAGATAATAGCCTGAAAATGATACTGGATACCCTGCCTTCCTGCAGGTATGCCACCGGTTTTGGTGATGAATGGGTGAAAATTGGTGCATTAAAGATATATCTTGATGGAGGAATCCTGACCGGAACGGCATATCTCAGGGAACCATGGGGAGATAAGGCCGGTAATATTTTCGGAATTGAAGATCCTTCTTACCGGGGTATCATTAACTATACACGTGATGATGTACTCTCGATTGCTATGGCTGCTGCAGGTAATAACTGGAAATTCACTGCTCACAGTACAGGAGGAGGGGGAGTAGATTTACTTCTTGATATATATGAAGAAGTAAACAGGAAATATCCGGTTAAAGGGAGGAGATTTTCGATAATTCACGGTAACTTTTTTCCGCCGGATGCCATTAAGAAAATGAATGATCTTGATGTTTACGCCGATATGCAGGCAGCATGGTTCTATAAAGATGCGGATGCCATGAAATTAATACTTGGCGAAGACAGGATTAAGAGTTTTCATCCTTACAAATCGATGCTTACTGCAGGTGTAAAGGTCAACGGAGGGTCTGATCATATGGTCAAATGGGATGCAAATACCTCTGTAAATCCGTATAATCCTTTTCTGGCCATGTGGACCATGATAACCCGTACTACTGAAAAGGGCACGGTAATTCTGCCGGATGAAGCCATAACCAGGGAAGATGCCCTGAAAATGTACACAATCAACAATGCATTTGCTTCTTTTGAAGAATCAATAAAGGGCTCCATTGA
>DNOQ01000015.1:0-2715 GCA_003501665.1 Bacteroidales bacterium
AAGGATCTGCTGGAAAACACAAAGAAAGTTGTCTCATCATACGATATGCACAAAGGCTGGTTCGGTACCGAAACCCTTCTGAAGTCAGTGACATGCACTCCGGGACATCCTCTTGAAATTATCGGTTTAGGTATGAATGAAGGAAATTCATGGTTCGTTTTTAATGGTTATATGGATTTCCTTATGAAGGATGAACTGGCCGGCTGGCTTTCGAGAACAAAGTTACCGGTTGTTGCCGATGTTGGGTTTTCACCTATATTCGGACTTGACAATTATGACGGTCTGCAGGTACAGGATATGCAGACAAAACAGTCGTGGATCGATTATGCACACAGCAGGAACGGATATGTTTTCCGCCAGGTATGGGACCCGTCCAGTGATCCTTATCATTATGACGGTTATATTGCCACAGAAGGAAATAAATTACAGATCGATAATGAAAATGTGCCATTTATAGTCCGTACGGGTAACCTGCTTGGAGACCTCATTCCGGCAATGGTTGTTTTTGTTGATAAAGGAGAAAAACTCACTCAGAAGAAACTATTCGATGCAATAATGGTCAGACGGGAAGTTGGAATAATGCCTGACGGAGTTATTATGGGACCTGCAGAATTCCGCACAGCCATGCAGATGCTTCTGCTCGACAGACATTTTATTGAGAATTACTATGGCGACCGTATAGATCTTCAGGCTGAAGTGAAAGATTATACTTTGAATTTTACCATTACAAATACTTATGACCAGCCGGTAACAGGAACCTATGATTTTCAGTTGCCTGTCGGAGTGATTACAGATGGAATATTGGGTGCTTCGGTTACTATCGCCGCAAAGGAAAGTAAGACAATTCAGTTAAAGATCAGACCCGATGCACAGGGGATGGATTACCCGAATCCTATAGTAGCCGGGTTCAGATGGAATGATAATAAAAAATATACCATGTGCGTGATGGAAATGCCTCCGGCCATTTCGGTACATCAGCTGATCTACGGTCATGCACCTGTTGTAACCTATCCGGTAAGCATTCATAATTTCACAAATGAATCAAAATATCCGGTAACTGTAAGGGTATATGACAAGAAAAAACCTGCAAAACCAGTCTTCACGGCAACCCGGTTTGGTACTAACCCGATGGGAACATCTGCAGACATGACATTCGATCTGAAAGTTCCTGCCGGCAATTATGATGTGGAAGTATCTGCCCTTGGAATGAAAACGGTATACCCTATGGGTGTCGGTAAAGCTTCCGGGTCTGTGCTGGCATACGAGACCGATCTCAATTCAGACGGAATTAATGAATTCAGGCTCGAAAATGACAGCGTTCAGGTAACCCTGCTGGCAACAGGTGCAAGAGTTATTGAATACATAGTAAAGAGCCGTAATGATAATGTACTCTTTAAGCTATGGCCCGAAAAATCAGGTGATGATAAACGCCCGAACCGCTTATGGGGTTATTATCCATACGGAGGATTTGAAGATTTCCTGGGACAGGCAAGCATGGAAACCCACAAAGTATATGATGCCGAACTGGTTAAGAGTAAAGGCGATTATGTACAGGTTAAAATGTCAGCAGATTACTATGGCAACAAACTTGAAAAGATCTTCACCCTTTATGGAAATTCTCCGCTTCTTGAAGTAAGATATGCCCTGAAATTCATAAATCCCGAAGCAAATGTCATTGGTCCTCAGCCGATCCTTGAACTTGGCAGGGAACACTGGACTGAAGATGTGTTCACCGTACCCACTATCGGGGGACATCAGGAGTTCAGGATGAGACCGGAACAATATTACGGCAGGGCATTAATGATCGAGGAAGGTTGGAATGCAGGATATGATACAAAGGAAGATATAGCTTTTATCGGAGCATTTCCTGTGTCACAGCCTCATTTCCTGCACATGTGGATGAATCATCCGGTAAATAATGATGCCCATCACTATTATGTTGAATTCCAGCCATGGACGCCAATTTATCAGGAAACCACGATGTATTTCACATACTATCTGTGGGGATCGGGCGGCCCATGGGAATCAGCCCTTAAAGAAATGAGAAACAGGAATTTAATATCCGTACGACAGAAATAAACAACAAAATAATAAATCATGAAACCTCCATGTTTCAAAAGCATAAAATAACATAAATGAATCTACTCCAAAAAGTCAATTATTCTGAATTTCAGTGTTTTTTACCCCTGACCCCCAAGGGGGAAACACTGAAATTCAGAATGATACAAAAGATCCAATTTCTATCGGAAAGCAGTTTCCTGAAGATCTGGCGGTAAATTAACTATCCGGAGTACTCTCATTAATATAGTTTACAACAATATACTAATATTATTTTCGAATGAAATCAACTTTTCAGATCATCAAAATTATTTTTCTTGCAACAATCTTAATTTTTCCGGGAAGGATTGATGCCCAGAGAAAAGCAAAAGCAGAACTTCAGATAAAAAATATCGAACTGGCTTATCCCTGTCCGGCGATTCCGTTTTATCATTTTAAAGCAGAACTTCTTCTGCCACAACCATCAATAATTGAGGTTGAAGCTGAAGTTAACGGAAAAGTTCTACGTTATCTGAACCTGCATAAGGCAGGTGAGGAAGAAGATCCTTCCAGACCCGCAATGACACATCGTCCGCCATCAGGCGCAGGACTCTCACAGGACAATACCCTTTATCACGATATGAGTGTTATCGGATGGGTTAAATGGCAGCCTGGTCA
>DNOQ01000015.1:2726-3912 GCA_003501665.1 Bacteroidales bacterium
CCGGGCGATCAGTTCATTTCTGCCACCACCAATATCAAGGCCCCGGATAAAGTAAAAGTCTTTGATCCTGCCTGGAAAAACTATAAATCGGTTGTCCTCACGGAAACAGCAGGTATCGACAGGAAGGCAGAGCCTGTTGAGGTCCTTCTTCCCTTCTACCCTGATGAAGCTACAGATCTCAAGAGAGAAATAAGAGTTGTTTCTTTTGATCCTGTTACTTATGAACTGAAGGAAGTACCTTCACAGGTATATGATATTCAGCAATATCTTGAAGAGGATGATCTGGCACCCGATGAGAATGGCAGACCGACAAGGGTTGTACCCGTCTGGCTTCCGACGGTCTCCGCAAGGGTCTCTTTCCTTGCCGATGTACCGGCAAAATCGAGCCGTGTCTACATGGTTTATTATAATAATACAGATGCCTTAGCCAGGGTCTATAAATCAGACCTTGTAGTCCAGGGCGAAGCACCCGGACTTCAGATCGAAAATCAGTTCCTCTCAGTTGTGTTGCATCCCAAATCGGGACATCTCGACCAGATAACACTTAAGAGCAAGCCTGAATTCCCCCTTTATCACCGCAAGGAGACTAACGGGGCTATCCACTGGAATCCTGAAATTTATACACCGCCGAGGCCCTGGACACATACATCCGACTGGGATCCCCCGCAGAATATCAGTTCATACTCAGGGCCTGTCAAGGCAGAAAGTGCCGTATGGGGAAATCTGCGTGAGATACCCGAGGTTGACGCATCCGTGAGGTATGAATTCTATCCCGGTAAACCATATTTTATTAGTTCAACAACACTCAGGATAAATGAGACCATGCATTGCATCGCCCTGCGTAATGCTGAAATAGTGATCAAGAGAGAGCTCATCACACATGCCGCCTGGTATGATGTAATAAGGGATAAGGTAATTACCTATGACGTAACAAAAATGCCTGATCTCACAGATCTGTTAATGGAAGCTGATGTTCCCTGGATCACATTTTACAATGAGCAGGAGGGTGTAGGATTTGCAGGTATTCAGCTCAGTTATGCAAATGCCGGGCTCGAAAACCCGACAAGATTGCTGAATCCTTTCTTCTATATAACCGGAGGTCCGTGGATCTACTGGGCTAGAGCTTTATCCCTGACCTTCCTTTCCTCGAACATGCAGCAGATGGTTCCTGCCATGAAAGGAAATG
>DNOQ01000518.1 GCA_003501665.1 Bacteroidales bacterium
TGGATACACCAAGGATAACGGCATCACCTTTAAAATTACCCGGTCCGGTTTCTCCTGTACCTATCATGTCGGGGGTAATAACGGTGAAACCATTTTTTACAAACCGTTCAATTTCACCTCCTTCCGAAGCTTCAGCCGATTTGCCGGAGGGATGTATATAAATTAATGCTTTATTGCCCGGATTTTCAGGTTTTATAAGAAGATAAGGAATTACATAGTTCCCTTCTCCATTCACAAAATACTTTTCAATAACATAACCCTGCCTTTGAAACCGTCCTGTAAATACAGGTTCCCGGACTTCCGAAGGAGGAATGAACCCGCTTAACTTTTTTGCTGTATTAATAATTTCCGCAGCTGATGAGGGAGAATTCTCCCTTTTTGCCTGAAGCCGGGATATAAGCACTTCTGCCTCTTTCCTGTTAAGATCGAATATCGTTTCTCCTCCCAGGGAATTTGCCAGCTGACCCGTTGAAGTCTTCTGAAGTTCCTGTTCAGTACTGAAGTTAACTTCTTCTTCGGCTGAAGAACCCTGCATCCCTAGATGCTTCTGGAAAAAAGCGTACATCGCTTCACGATTTTTCTTCGTATAACCGTGGCCATGGTCATCTTCAATAATTTCAATATTATCGGGCTCTCCGAATATGGTGTAAACACGTTTTAATTCATCGTATGTTTCACGGCTCCCCTGAATACTGAAAAAATCTCTCGTATTAGCCATGATAAGAGTGGGTTTAGGTGCTCTCACCTCTATGTAGTCGGCATGATCGATCCCTCTGGCTATACCATTATAAAGATTTTGTTCCCCGTCCTGAACACCTATCGATTCAAGCAATCTGCGGTAACTTGTTATATAACATGCAGGTGCAGATGCCGCTACCCGTTCATCCAGTGCCGAGATGTATGCTGTCTGGGTTCCGCCGCCTGAAAGACCATGAACACCAATTCTTTCAGGATCAACCTCTTTCCGGCTGACAAGATAATCAATTGCTCTTATACCGTCCCAGACAAAATACCTGGCAATAGATTTTCCGGTCAGGAAAACCTGGACAGCAGGGTAGGAGTGCTCCTTTGTGGAACTTCCGATAATTGATTCTCCTTTTTCCGGATCGAAGTATTGTAACCGTTCTCCCTGCGAAACAGGATCGATGGCCAGAACAATAAATCCCTTCTTTACGAGATTCAGCAGAGGGAGCTGGTATGATTCAAGCCTGTATGCTCCGTGACTGTGGCCACTGCAGAAAAGTATGGCCGGCGCACGTTTTTCCCTTTTGTCAGGTATGAAGAGGGATGATGTTACATAAAATCCGGGCAAAGATTCATAGATTATGTTTTCAACTTTATAACCATTCTTTTTTACTGTACCTGTTATTTTTGCGTTCAACGGTTTTTTCTCCGGGAACGGACCGATTATATCCCAGAGTATCTGCCTGACCTCTTTCTGTCTGTTCCTCCAGTCGTTTATATCCTGAAGCTGATTTATCTTCTCAACTCTTCTTTCAAGCATCATGAATGCTTCTCCGGTAAGATGATGATATAGTGAATTTGAAGCATCGCTGTAATGCAGCCAGTTGTTTGTCAATACGTTAAGTTCATCTTTTGTCTGGCCGGATAATATCGTTACCGTTACTGAAAACGAAAGGATTAAGAATGTGAGAACTTTTTTCATGGGTTACAGGATTAAAGGATTTTATTATCAATAAGGTACCTGACAGATTCCTCTACTGCCTGCAGTGAAGAATACCGGGGGTTATAGTTTATCAGTCTTCTTGCTTTTTCTATACTGCAGTTCGGACTATGTGCAATATGATCCCATGTGGCATCAGCCTCATCTTTACTGACAGTTTTCTTCCATTCTTCCCATGGTAAAAAACTTATCCTGGATCCCTTTCCAAACCATGCGGCCATAGCCTCAGCGTAACCTCTTAATGTAAGGGCTTTGGGAGATACAGTATGAAAGCTTTCACCTATTGCGGTGCTACGGTTGTTAATGGCTTTTTCAAACGCCTGTGCAACATCATCGGCATGAACATGATGGACGGTTTCGAGTCCAAGATTGGGTAAGATAAGTTCTTTTCCTGCAGCAAGTTTCTTATATACATCAGGGTTGAAATTACCTGCAGGATTAAGTGGAACCCATCCGGGTCCTACAATATGTCCCGGATGTATAATGGTTGCCGGAAAACCTGTTCTGTGTGAAAATGACATCAACCACGATTCGATCGCTGCTTTTTTGATACCGTAATCGCCGAAAGGTTTACGTGGCTGCGATTCATCAGTCGGTACCTGTTCACTATGCCCGTGAACCCATATTGTGCCGCAAAGAAGGAAATGTTGAATTTTACCGCAAAGTGCTGTTGCCAGACTTTCAACGCTCTCCGGTGTGAAGCAGATCATATCGATCACAACATCCGGATTAAGATCCAGTATCTGTTTTCCGAAGCTGTTTTGCTTTTCTGCCTCACAACGGTCAATTGATATCTTTCTGACCGATTTCCAGGCTGAGTGATGTGAATATGGCTCCCTTTTCTCACGGCTTACTACAATTACTTCATGACCGGCCATAATCAGACGAGGAACAAGGTAAGTGCCAACATGTCCGGTTCCACCGATAATTAAGATTCTCATATTTTCTTTTTTTTTATTTTTCAAGCTGATTTTCAACTGGTATTAAAGTTGAAAGGTGCTCTGCCAGGATTTTCCTGATTTCAGAAATAATTTCCGGATGCTTTTCTGCTATATCGTGTTTTTCAGATGGATCGACATTAAGGTTATAAAGCAGGGGAGGATCATGAACAGTTCTATTGCTGCTTCCGTATTCAGGTTGGGTGAAGAAATGAGCCTTATATGCTCCTTTTCTCATAGCGAAGACATCTGTATCGCGGTAATAAAAAACAACATCCCTTGGATTCGGGCCTGTATCAAACATGACAGTCGATATGTCATATCCGTCATACATCCTGTCATCTGGCAGGGTTATGTTTGCCAGCTTGCAGAAAGTAGGTAACAGATCCATTGTTGTTCCCATTTCCATCACAACACCGGGTTTGATTTTCCCCGGCCACCAGAAGATTGTTGGCTCACGCATACCTCCTTCAAATGTTCCGCCTTTACCTCCTCTCAATAATCCTGCTGATCCGCCATGAGTGCCGTATGTCAGCCATGGCCCGTTGTCTGAAGTGAAAATGACAAGAGTTTTTTCAGCGATCTTTTCTTTTTTCAGTGTTTCCAGAATCCGGCCAACCGACCAGTCAATTTCTTCAATCACATCTCCATAAATTCCTGCCGCTGATCTTCCTTTAAATTCAGGTGATCGGTACAAAGGGATATGGGGAAATGAATGAGCCAGATAAAGAAAGAAGGGCCCTTTTTTGTAACTCCTGATCTTCGAAATTATCTCTTCGGTATATCGTTTTGTTATGGTTCGCTGATCCGCAGGTCTTTCCACTATTTT
>DNOQ01000574.1:0-128 GCA_003501665.1 Bacteroidales bacterium
CCTCCGAAGCCTTGGCGAAGGAGGATCTTTGTCCTCCGAAGCCTTCTTCGACATCCGTAGCTCCTGCGAAGGATGTGGCGAAGGAGGACTGCTAAAAGTGCCACAAATATAAGGAGTTTTTTGATTAT
>DNOQ01000574.1:236-2776 GCA_003501665.1 Bacteroidales bacterium
CATCTTTAATAAGGTTAACAATTGTTATGGCGATATCCTTTTGAGCCTGCTGACCCGCAACCGTCTGCCCTTCCTCAGATATCCTTCCAAGTTGACTCCATGTGGGCTGATAAGTAGACAGACCCCTGCTTAAAAGCTGATTGAGTTCAGTTTCATTCAGTTTTCCGATCTCCTTTACCAGTTTGCCAAGAGATCGGCTCTTCTTTAATTCATTCCTGATCTTTTCCGTGACCTTATTATCACGAAATGCATTGTAATCATCATTTGTAAAACACTGATAAGCATAAGTGCCATAACTTTTGCGGACATATTCATCCTGATAATATTTAATAACCTCAATCAGGTCCTCTGAAGAAATTTTTCCCCTGAAATCACAATCAATCCCCGAACACAAGTCAAGGATCTCGCAAGAACATGTCATTAATAAAACAAAAAGGATGACATTCGACCGATATAAATATGAATTATGTTGTGTTCTCATAATGCTTAAAAATTAAAATAAAAATGGTTAATGGAAATTCCCGTCCGGTCTTAATATTTGATCAGTTTGGTATATCTGCTGATCCCATTCTGTATGTAGTGTACAGAGTAAATCCCCGGTTCAAAATCTGCAACAGAAATTGTACAGTCAGTTATATCCTGTCTGCTTAAAACCAGAGCACCGTTAATGCTATAGATTTTTATACTGAGCTTCCCGGGAGTGTCAAAACAGATAAGATCGTGAGCCGGATTCGGAAAGAAATCAGGCTTCGACTCTTTGCGATCAATCTCTGAGACCGAATCTGGGAACATCAGTGAATCAACCTTTACATAGTCAACGATCATGGAATATACCTGATTCAGGGCAGGGGAAGTCACCCACTGGAGGTTGGCGTCATACGCCTCTGCCCATCCTGCGTCCGGGGCCCATATGTTAAGATGAAAATGCATGGGGCGCTCAGGAACGAGATTTCTTGAAGTTCTTACTGTAACTCCGTCAACCTGCCATGATATCTCACCAGGGAACCATTTTATAACATAAGTATGATAATCAGTAACAGAACCTGATATGGGATGAAAGACGGGATGGCCTGCGCCCAGCGGTTCGTTATCGTAAATATTTGTCTGCACTTCAGATGGTCTGTTTGATACCAGTTCAAAATCTATTTCATCATGATTCGGACCCGTACCGACAAGATCATAAAGAAATATTCCTCCGACTATTCCCCGCGGGATCAATGATTTGAACTTAGCCCTAATCGTGAAAATCAGTCCATCCCCCATTAAAAAAGTACGGTTTGAGATCAGGTCAGTACCGTAAAATGAATATCCCGTTGGATTATAGGTTTCCAGGATGATAATGGCCTCTCCGTTACTGACTACCGGGAGACTGGCATTTTGTGAGCACCTGAACTGTGTTCGTCCGACGTAAGTCCCGTCTGTGGGAGATACCCATGTGGGTATGTGCCACATTTTACTGTCCACCATCGAACCGGTAAAATCATCAGAAAAAACTGTCACTGCCATTTGCGCATTGGTAACACCAGCCGCAATGACTGCAATCGTTAGGATCAATTTGGTTTTCATAGCGTTGTCCCTCTCTTTTATTGTTAGTTAAACTATAAAGCAGATTGTACTCTTCAATAAGTGCCCTGTCTAACTAACATATGGTCAAAACTATGTTTCTTGACAACCTTTAATAAAATTATTTTGCCAGTGCTTTAAGCTCAGCAAAACGGTTTTTCATATCATGAATCCTCTCCCCGTATTCAGGTTGTTCAATCAGGTTATTTTTCTCATAAGGATCCTTTTCCAGATCGAAATACTCCTCATACCGGTAATGGGGCCAGAGAATATACTTTTCAGTATTCGTAACCAGCGCTTCAGAAGAAGGGATTCGTTTTTCACTGGTGACAAACGGATGTTCATAATAAAAATCCTCCCTCCATTTTACATCATTTCGCGACAGATATAGTTCAGAAAAATCTCTTCCCTGCATAACTCCCGGTATCTCTGATCCGGCTGCGGAAATGATAGCCGGGGCAATATCAATATTGAGAACAAACTCATCAACCACTTTATTTCTCTCTTCAGGCTTAAGACGGGGATCAAAAACCACCAGAGGGACCCTGAGAGCCTCCTCATAGGGATACCATTTATCCGCGAGACCATGTTCCCCATGAAAATAACCGTTATCGCCCGTGAAGATAATAAGGGTATTTTCATAAACCCCCTGATCCTTAAGCTCTTCAACTATCCTTCCTATCGCCAGGTCCATCTCTGTAAGCATCCTGTAATAAGCCTTCATATACTTCTGATATTTCTCAGGAGTATCAAACCGCCAGTGCCATCTCACTCTTCCTTCATTCGCCTCGTTAGAAATAAATGGAGGCAGTCTGTTAAAATATTCGTCTGAAGCTGTCTCCGGAACAGGAATTACGTCATCCTGATAGTATTTCTCACTTGCAGGCTGATACCTGTACTGATCGGGGTGATTATCCTGGGCATGGGTGGCAAAGAAACTTACCGAAAGCAGGAATGGCTTATCTTTTGGTCTTTCC
>DNOQ01000351.1:0-322 GCA_003501665.1 Bacteroidales bacterium
GCCTCAGCTGCAAGAGAGGAGAGGTCTTGTTTGTTTTGTGCCTGAATGAAAACTATAGGGTAATATTGAAATAGTAATACAGTCAGAAAGATTAATTTCTTCATATATAAATAAATTTGATTTTAGAGGTCATATGGAACCTTGTTAAA
Organism: Bacteroidales bacterium; assembly: GCA_003501665.1. Taxonomy (GTDB): domain Bacteria; phylum Bacteroidota; class Bacteroidia; order Bacteroidales; family VadinHA17; genus LD21. The sequence continues at coordinate 150 of DNOQ01000351.1, forward strand.
AAAGTTATTGGTTACTGGTTACTGGTTATTGGTTAAATGCCTTGATTCATATTTTTTGTTTCTGTTTTATTATCTCTTTATTCCGTTGCCCGTGTCAAATATCAATAAATTTATATTAAATATCGAAAAGACACTGTTTTTATTGGAAAATTAATTAATGTTTGTCTTTAAAG
>DNOQ01000351.1:380-3776 GCA_003501665.1 Bacteroidales bacterium
ACTTTATGGACAGACGCTAATTAGTTGAACTTCATGAAATATGACCGGATTTTTCTTTTATCATATCTTTCTGTTTCTTACCTTAACATAAGTAAAAACAGTTTTACTCCTTTTCAGTCTTTGGCCTGTCCCAGGTAATCGGGATCTGCTCTAAGATCCTTGTTTTGGCATCCGTAGCTTTAGCGAAGGATGTTAACACCGTGTTTAAATCAATATTAAAGACCTGGAAAGATAAATGAGTGAAAAACGGGTCATTTTGTTGGAAACATCAATACTGTAGCGGACATGCCACACGATGTATTTATAAGTTACTCCAGCATAGACAAAACCGCTGCTGACACCGTTTGTTCTGTCCTTGAGCAAAACGGCATCCAATGCTGGATGGCACCACGAAATATCACTCCGGGAGTCGATTTCGCAGAGGCCATCATCGATGGAATCAAATCATCGAAAGTGTTTGTCCTGCTATATTCATCAAACTCGAACAACTCCAAACAGGTCGTCAGGGAAGTGGACCGTGCAGTAGATAACGGACTTCCCGTCATAAACCTCCGGCTCGAAGATGTGGTATTGTCAAAACAACTGGAATACTATTTAAGCAGAGTCCACTGGCTCGACGCCACGACCCCTCCGCTGGAAGAGCATGTTAACAGGTTATCTCACGCACTTCTTCCATGCGGTACAGGAATACAGAGCTTTCTGTCAAAGAGATAGCCAGGGAGATGGGAGTCTCGGCAATACTTGAGGGGAGTGTAAGAAGAGCAGGGAACCTTGTCAGGATAACCGTTCAGCTTATCGACGCCAGAAAAGACACGCATCTATGGTCGGAGGTATATGACTGTGATCTGAGCGACCTATCCAATATTTTTTCAATACAGAGCAAAGTTGCACAGACTATTGCAGATGAGCTGAAAGCGGTGTTGTCCCCAGCAGAAAAGCAACTTATTGGAAAAGTCTCCACCGTGAGTATAGATGCTTACGATGCTTACCTGAAAGGTATGTTTTACTGGAGGAAACTCACTGAGAATGACATTGCTTATGCAATGAAGTACTTTGCTCTTGCTGGATTCCTGACCTGGAGCGAATGGAACTGGAATGCTGCCTGGCCTGAATGGAAGCGGTCCCTGGATTTAAATCCCAACAATCCTGACGTCCTAGTTTATTATTAGCATTTTTTGTCAATCATCGGGCTTCTCAATGAAGCCCTTCCACCAATCGAAAAGGCTCTTGAAATGGATCCTTTCAACGCCCTTTATCACAGCTTGTATGCTGCAGTGCTTAACTACCATTGCCGCTATGAAGAGGCCATTGCAGAGGCTTGAAAAGCGCTCGCTTTGCAGCCAGACGCCCCCATCGCCAGGGGACATTGGTTTTTGGCATTAGAGGGATTAGGGAGAAAGGAAGAACATCTTAAACTTGTTCAGGAGAGATTGGCCCGTGATCCTGAGCGCCTGGCGGCTTTTCAGCAAGGCCTCGCATCAGGAGGATATGAGAATGCATTTCGCAGCGATGGAGACTTACTGGCTGCTAGGTATGAAAAAAACCCTCATAAATCAGGTGAACTAAGTATTGCCGGCCTTTATCGGATTTCCGGAGATGTAGAGCGGGCTATCGATTGGCTTGAAAAGGCCTACGAAGAACGCGATGGAAATTTGCCTTACATCGGAAGGCCGATTCATAAAATATTACATAGCAATCACCGCTTCCAGGAGCTATGTAACAAGTTGAAAATCCCATTTCAGTCTAAATGTCCTTGAGCTTTGGCAAGCTTAACAAGGTTATGCGGGGCGGCAAAGTTCCGCCAGGCGGAAGCGGGAGACAAGAGATAAATCACAACTCAAGACTCACGAATCACGAATCACAAATTATTTTTTCGTTCCGGCTGGCGCGGAAGGCTTCGCTTCGATCTTCCGGCATCCGCTGGTAAAACACGATTGCACGATCGCACGATTATTGTCTAATACATAAATCCGAACAGCCATAAGGGAATTTTCTTATCGTAAGGGAAGTCAATATCATCGGCTGCTATAAAACTATCCTTCTTGCCCGATAATTGTCCGGTATTTTTTGTTTTCCCTCCGACCTCGATCAGATACTTGCCGTCCACCAGAAAATCCCCCGATTCAGGGTATGTAACTTTATGTTTTACCTGTAACTGGTTAAGCAGGAAAGTCTCGCGCAGTGTTCCCTTATCAGGCTTCTCGCTGTTTAAGGCATACATCAGATTGGTATTATTAAGATAGATCTTATCCGGTTTGTTCAGATAGTTTATGCCAAATGTATCTTTTGTCAGCCATTTGACTATTTCAGCCTTCTCGAGGTAATAAAGATATTTCAGAAGAGTGTCGCGGGTAGTACCGGCCTGCCGGGCAAGCTTTTCGATGTTTGGCTTATAAGGCACAATCCGTGAAAGGACAGCAAGCATCTTTTTTATTTTCAACACTGAATAATAATCAATGTTGAAAATAGTCGGCAAATCATTTTCCAGTATAAGATTCAATATGTTTATCAGCCGATCCGGGTAATTCCTCTCCGATTCAATAAAAAAAGGATAGTATCCGTTCCGGAGGTATTCTTCAAAGAATTTCATAGGCCGTATTTTACCGGTAATCCCAAGGGCAATATTTTTTGAATTGCGCAGTATCTCTTCAAGCGGCCAGGCCGGGAATGTCAACCGGTACTTCAATTCAATAAACTCACGGAATGATAATCCCGGAAGGTTATACACCACAGCTCTGCGGCTCAGGTCATAGCCTCCCTTGTATATATCGAGAGCAGAAGAACTGGTGAAGATAATCTTAAGATCGGGCAGATTGTCATAGATATTTTTCAGCTCCCTTGACCAGTCAGGATATTTATGCACCTCATCCATAAAAAGGTATTCTCCTCCCTTTCTGGAAAACTCTTCCGCAAAGAGCACAACCGGATTCCCGGCAAAATAAATATCATCAAGGCTTACATAAAGAGCTTCGACACCGGCAGGCAGGTTGCTTTTCATGTGTTGCAGGATCAGGGTGGTCTTGCCTGATCCACGTGCTCCTGAAATACCAATCATCCTGTCGTCCCAGTGTATTTCATCCATGAGGAAACGTTCAAAATCGGTCTTAACCTGATGTACCCTGCTCTCTGATATTTGCTTAAGTCTTTCCATTTCTCCTGAATATTTATGCAAATATAACATATATCGCTTACATGTAAGTATTAATAATATATTTTATCACTTTTATATAATTGGTATTATTATTTTATTTCACTTATATATAAGTGCTTTTATCTGTAATAAACAGACCTTTTGATTTCACGGCGTAACGGTGCAAAGGCTTAATGACGTAACAGCATAACGGCCTAATGGTTTAAAGGCGTAACGGCTCAACGGCGTAGCGGCGTAGCAACCTT
>DNOQ01000194.1 GCA_003501665.1 Bacteroidales bacterium
TGCAGAGCCAGGCTGCCGTATATAATTTTGTTGAGATGGTTGATCCTCCTCTTCTTGAACAGGTAAAGAAATATGTTAAGGCCGGTCGTCTTGAGCTGGCAGGAGGAATGTGGACAGAGGGTGATATGAACCTCTCATCGGGAGAGGCAATAATACGTTCATTCCTCCTGGGGCAAAGATATTTCCAGAGCCGTTTCGGAAAGATGGCAAACATAGGCTGGTTGCCGGATAATTTCGGGCATATCTCCCAGATGCCGCAGATACTAAAGCTGGCTGGTTGTGACTATTACTATTTTCACCGGTGTAAACCATATCTGGGAACTTTCTGGTGGATTGCCCCCGATTCCTCTAAAGTTCTTTGTTATGCGAATGATACTTATAATGGGAATATTACACCGGAATTAAAAAATGAGATAGACATATTTTCGCCTGACAAACGCCGGATACTTCATATCACAGGAGTAGGAGACCATGGAGGCGGACCGACCCGTGAAAACATTGAACTTGTGCACCAGCTTGATAATACTCCGGGTTACCCGGCTGTGAAATTCACTACGGCAGGTGATTTTTTCAAAAAGACCTCAAAAGAGATGGATGGCCGTCCGACACACAGGGGCGAGATGCAATTTATCTTTGAGGGTTGCTATACAAATGTTGCCGGGATTAAAGAAGGTAACAGGAATAGTGAAAATACCCTCTATGCAAGCGAATTTTTTAATACTCTCCGGTGGCTTAACGGAGATAAATATCCTGCTTCAGATTTTAAAGATCTTTGGGAGACAGTAACTTTTAACCAGTTTCATGATATTTTACCGGGATCAGGGATAAATGAGGCTAACAAAGAAGCAATTGCCCGTTATAGCGAGGTTCTCCGTATAACTACCGAACTGAGAAATAATGCTTTCCGTAAAATGGCCGATGAGGTTAAATTCCAGACCGGTATGGGTCAGCCGGTTGTTGCATATAACCTGCAACCAGCAAGTCGTAAAGCAGTAGTGGAAGCAAACATCTATTCACACGAACAGCCTGTTACAGCAAGCCTGGTAAGATGGGGAAGTTATTATGGATCAAAGAACATCAGAGCTACCGACAAAGGGCAGGGTAATGTTCCCTCGGTTTTAGTCCGCGATGCCTCAGGGAAAACATACCCGGCACAGATAGTCTGGGGAAAATCAACACCTCCCGGATATACATCAAAAGTGCAGTTTGTTGCTGATAATCTTCCTGCCGGCGGCTATAAAACATTTTATATTGACATGACCAAACCGGGAGAATTTAACGAGCTTATTCCATTCAATGACAATACGTTTGAAACAGATTTTTTCACGGTTAAATTTGATATGAAGACCGGTGGCATCATCAGTTTGTTCGACAAGCGCTTTAATAAGGAATATGTAAGAGAAGGTGGTGAGTTCAACAAACTGAGAATATACCTCGAAGACAAAAAAGGAGGTATGAAGTCATGGGTAATAAATAAAATTGTTAAACAGGAGGATGTCACAAATGTTGCAGGTGTTAAAGTTGTCGAAGACGGTCCTGTAAGAGCCTGTGTTGAAAGTGTCAAAACATGGGGAAATTCACGGTTCGTCCAGAGAACTTATATCTACCGCTCATACCCGAGGATTGATTTTGATGTTGAGGTACATTGGCTTGAAACAGGGAGCGATACCACTGATTCCCCGATGTTAAGAGCAGTATTCCCTTTAAATATGCCAGATTCAAAGTTCTATTCACAAGTACCGTTCCAGGTTGTGGAAAGACCTGTTGACGGGATGATCAATGGCAGGGAAGCACCTTCGCATCTGAAACATGCAGATGCTTACGGAATTAAGGCTGAAGTAGAAGACGGGCAGGAAGTCCCGGCTCAGAAATGGGTTGATGTTACCGATGGCAAAGTGGGAATTGCCCTGCTGAATAAAACCAGATATGGCCATTCTTACAGCCGTGGCGATCTCAGAATAACACTGATGAGATCAGCGGGCGAACCAGATATATATCCGAATCTTGGGAAATATGACATTAGCTATTCATTATATCCACATGCTGGTGACTGGAAAAATGGTGTATGGGCAGAGGGAGAAGATTTCAATATTCCTGTATATGCTGCTGAACCACCGTCACTTGCGCTGGTTAAGGCACATGCCACACGTCCTGAAGAGGCTTCCTTTTTCTCAATTGACTCTAAAAATGTTGCTCTCAGCGGTTTGAAACAGGCTGAAGAAGGTAAGGAACTGATTGTAAGACTTGTTGAAACAGAAGGGAAAGAAACTACAGTCAATGTGAAGCTTCCGGTAGCAATAAGCTCTGCCCGCAGATTGAATATTATCGAACTGCCTCTTGAAAAAACAGCTCTTCCGCAGGTTAGTGGTCAGTCTGTCCAGGTAAAGATCAGAGCAAACGAAATTGTAACACTGGGGATTACACCGGTAAAATAATTTAATGTCTATTGATAAAAAATGATTAATGAAGAAAAGTATTATTCTTTTAATTATTATGATAATGGTTACAGGTACCAGTTCCTCATTAAACGGACAGCGGAAAAAAACTAAACAGTTTGCAGATACCATACATGTTGTTGGTCATGCGCACATGGACATGAACTGGCTTTGGACTTATTCAGAGACTATGAAGATGTGTAATGATAATTTACGGCAAACAGTTGCTTTCATGAATGAATTTCCAGATTTTACAATGTTACAGAGCCAGGCAGCTGTTTATAATTTCGTTGAGAGAGTAGATCCTCCTCTGTTTGAGCAGGTAAAGAAATATGTGAAGGCTGGAAGACTTGAATTGGCAGGAGGTATGTGGACAGAGGGTGATATGAACATGTCATCCGGAGAGGCAATAACCCGCTCATTCCTTCTCGGACAACGTTATTTCCAGAGTCGTTTCGGAAAGATGGCGAATATAGGCTGGCTGCCCGATAATTTTGGTCACATCTCCCAGATGCCACAGATTCTTAAGCTGGCAGGTTGCGATTATTTCTACTTCCACCGTGTTAAACCTTACAAAGGTACTTTCTGGTGGGTAGGAACAGATTCATCAAAGGTTCTTGCCTATGCAAATGATACATATAATGGTACAATAACACCCGACCTGAAAGATGAGTTAAAGAAAATTACTCCTGACAAGCACCGTATGCTTCAGATTACGGGTGTAGGCGACCATGGAGGAGGGCCTACACGTGCAAATATCGATATGGTTCACCAGCTTGACAAAACGCCTGGCTACCCGGCAGTAAGATTCACCACAGCCGGTGAATTCTACAAAAAGGCCTCCAGGGAGATGGATGGCCGTCCAACACACAATGGTGAGATGCAGTTCATTTTTGAAGGTTGTTATACAACAGTTGCTGAAATTAAAGCAGGAAACAGGAACAGTGAAAACGCCCTGTATACAAGTGAATTTTTCAATACTCTACGCTGGCTGAATGGAGACCAGTATCCTGCTAACGAATTACATGACCTGTGGACTACTGTGACTTTTAACCAGTTCCACGATATCCTTCCCGGCTCGGCTATCTACGAAGCCAATAAAGAAGCCATAGCACGATATACTGAAATTTTACGGAGAACAAATGAATTACGAGATAATGCTTTTCGTAAACTGGCCGACGAAGTAAAATTCCAGGAAGGAATGGGACAGCCGGTTGTGGCATATACCCTGCATCCTTACAAGCGCAGAAGCCTTGTTGAAATGGATGTGTACTCCCACAACGAACCAGCCACAGCCCGGTTACCATTCTGGCTGGGCACTTATATTAATACAGGTGACGGGAATAACATAGGATTTAAATATGTTGTACCTGTTGACAAAGGACAGGGTAATGTCGCCACCGTACTGGTTAGAGACGCTTCCGGTAAATCATATCCTGCACAGATAGTCTGGGGCAAATCCACACCTCCGGGATTTACTTCCAAAGTCAAGTTTATGGCTGATGACATACCGGCGGGAGGTTATAAAACATTCTNNAGCCTATTCGATAAGCGTTCAAAGAAAGAGTTTGTAAAGAAAGGAGGACAGCTTAATACACTTAAAATATACCTTGAGGATAAGAAAGGTGGTATGAAGTCATGGACTATAAATAAACATGTCGGACAGGAAACTGTAACAGATATAGAAAGTGTAAGACTGGTCGAAAATGGCCCTGTAAGAGCTTGCATTGAGACTATTAAGTCATGGGGCAGATCACGTTTTATTGAAAGAGCCTACATTTACCGCTCATATCCCCGTATTGAATATGATATGGAAGTGCACTGGCTTGAAATAGGCAACGAAAAGACTGACTCACCTATGTTAAGAGCTGTGTTCCCTGTCAATATTGAGAATGCACGTTTCTTTTCCCAGGTTCCTTTTGACGTGGTCGAACGGCCTGTAAATGGAATGATAAACGGGAAACCTGCACCTGCCAGTTTAAGGCATTATGACGATTATGGTATTATAGGTGAACCAAACGACGGGCTTGAAGTGCCAGCTCAAAAATGGGTTGATCTGTCGGATGGAAATATCGGCATTGCCCTTATGAACAAAACAAAATACGGACATTCATATCATAACGGTGAGCTCAGAATTACCCTTATGCGTTCTGCAGGTGAACCTGATATTTATCCTAACCTCGGTAAGTTTGATATAAGCTATGCACTTTATCCCCATTCAGGTGACTGGAAGAATGATGTTTGGTCTGAAGGAGATGATTTCAGCATCCCTGTTTTTGCAGCAGAACCACCTTCGCTGGCCCTTGTGAAAGAGCACGCAACCCGACCGGAAGAGGCTTCATTCTTCTCAATTGATAGTCCTGGTGTGATTTTATCAGGGATGAAACAGGCCGAAGATGGTAAGGGGCTGATAATAAGACTTTTCGAGGTTAAGGGCAAGGCCACTACTGTTAACTTTAAATTACCTGTAAATGCTCTCTCTGTCCAAAAGTTAAACCTGGTTGAACATCCACTAGATAATGTAAGTAAACCTGTTATCAGCGGCAATTCAGTCCAGGTGAATATACGGCCAAACGAAATTGTAACACTTGGGATAGTTCCAGCAAGATAACTATTTAATTATCTGGTAATAAATACATATTTAATGAAGAAATATATTTTTTTATTTTTTGTTCTGGCAATAGTTGCTGGCTCTGTTTCTTCTGTTCACGGACAGAAAAAGAAACAAAAATCGGTTGAAGACACTATCCATGTGGTCGGACATGCACACATGGATATGAACTGGCTCTGGACAACTGCTGAAACAATGCAGATGTGCAACGATAACCTCAGGCAGGTTGTAGCATTTATGGATGAGTTTCCGGATTATACTATGCTTCAGAGCCAGGCCGCTGTTTATGACTTTGTCGAAATGGTGGATCCTCCTCTTTTTGAACAGGTTAAGAAATACGTAAAGGCCGGCCGTCTTGAACTTGTAGGTGGTATGTGGACTGAAGGTGATCTGAACCTGTCATCAGGAGAGGGAATAGCACGTTCATTCCTGCTTGGTCAGCGTTATTTTCATGACCATTTTGGAAAGACGGCAAATATAGGCTGGCTTCCTGATAACTTTGGTCATATTTCCCAGTATCCCCAGATGCTAAAACTGGCCGGTTGTGATTATTTTTATTTCACCCGGTGCAAGCCCTATGTTGGGACTTTCTGGTGGACAGGCACTGATAATTCAACAGTCCTGGCTTACGCCAATAACACTCCTAATGCTGTAATTAAAGAGAATCTTAAGGATGAGCTGAAGAAGATAGCGCCTGATAAACACCGGATAATTCATATTACAGGTGTCGGAGATCACGGAGGCGGACCAACAAGAGCTGATATAGAAATGGCTCATAAACTCGATAAAACTCCCGGCCACCCACCGGTAAGATTCACTACAGCAGGTGATTTTTTCACAAAAGCATCAAAGGAGATGGATGGTCGCCCGACTCACCGCGGTGAGATGCAGTTTATTTTCGAAGGATGCTATACTACGGTAACTGATATCAAAGCAGGTAACAGAAACAGCGAAAATGCCCTTTATGCAAGTGAATTTTTTAATACACTCAGGTGGCTCAATGGAGATAAGTATCCTGCTGATAAATTTCAGGATCTGTGGGAAACCGTAACATTTAACCAGTTTCATGATATTCTGCCTGGTTCTGCTATAAATGAAGCCAATAAAGAGGCTGTTTCACGCTATGGTGAAGTACTTCGCAAGACAACAGAATTGCGAAACAATGCTTTCCGTAAAATGGCCGATGAAATAAAATTTCAGACAGGATTGGGTCAGCCGGTTGTTGCATATAATCTCCAGCCTTTAGGCCGAAAAGCCATCGTGGAAGCACATGTATACTCACACACTCAGCCTGTAACAGCCAGGCTGACAGATGCAGGAGATTTTTATGGTTCAAAATACGTGAAAACTTTTGAAAACGGCCAGGTTACTGTTCCATCAGTACTGGTGAGAGATGCCTCCGGTAAAATATATCCTGCACAGGTCGTCTGGGGAAAAACAACACCTCCGGGATTTACATCAAAAGTACAGTTCGTTGTTGATAACATGCCGGCGGGAGGTTATAAAACATTCTATATCGATCTGACCAAACCAGGTGAGTTTACTCAGCCAATACCATTTAATAATAATACATTCGAAACAGACTTCTTTAAGATTAAATTCGACATGAAGACTGGTGATATCATTAGCCTGTATGATAAGAGATCAGATAAGGAATTTGTTAAAAGTGGAGGGCAGTTGAATAAACTTAGGATATACCTTGAAGATAAAAAAGGAGGTATGAAGGCCTGGACGATTAATAAAATTGTAAAGGAAGAGGATGTTACAAATGTTGAAAGTGTAAAAATAGTGGAAAATGGTCCGGTAAGAGCTTGTGTTGAGGCTATTATGACCTGGGGAAAGTCGAGATTTATTAAACGTACTTACCTTTATCGTTCATATCCCCGCATAGGTTATGACATGGATATTCACTGGCTCGAAACAGGAAGTGATACAACAGATTCACCTATGCTGAAAGCTCTGTTCCCTGTAGCTATTAACAACCCGGTATTTAACTGCCAGGTTCCGTTTGATGTTCTTGAAAGACCAACGGATATGAGAAAAACCCCTCTGTCATATAAGCGGTTTCTAACTGACTGGACACAGAATGAAGATCCTGCCGGGCAGGAAGTACCAGCCCAGAAATGGGTCGATCTGTCTGATGATATTACAGGGATTGCCCTTTTGAATAATACCTTATATGGTCATTCATATCATAAAGGCGATCTTAGACTTACTCTGATGAGAGCAGCAGGTGCACCTGACATATATCCAAATCTGGGAAGATTCACTATCAGTTATGCGCTTTATCCACATTCAGGTGACTGGAAAAACGGTGGAGTATGGATTGAAGGTGAGGATTTCAACGTACCTGTATATGCAGCAGAACCTCCTTCACTTGCACTGGCAAAAGGTCATGCAACCCGGACTGAAGAAGCTTCCTTCATATCTGTAGATGCCGGGAATGTTGCTCTTAGTGGCATTAAACAGGGTGAAGATGGAAAAGAATTGATTATCCGGCTGGTTGAAGTTGAAGGGAAGGAGACTACTGTAAATGTCATGCTTCCAGTTTCGATAAGCTCCGCCAGAAGATTGAACCTGGTCGAGTTCCCTCTCAAAAATGCAGATGATCCGGCAGTGAATGGTCAGTCAGTACAGTTTAAGATAAAACCTAATGAAATTGTAACACTTGGATTATTACCGGTAAGATAAATCTATTGTATCTAATTAACTAATTTTAAAACTATTATCCCATGAAGAAAAGTATTGTTTTATTAATTGTTCTGGCAATTGCCGCTGGCTCTTTTTCTTCTGTTAACGGACAGAAAAAGAAAGCAAAACCGGTTGCAGACACTATCCATGTGGTTGGCCATGCACATATGGACATGAACTGGCTTTGGACCTATTCTGAAACCATGCAGATGTGTAATGACAACCTTCGTCAGGTGGTTGCTTTCATGGATGAATTTCCTGATTACACAATGCTGCAGAGCCAGGCTGCCGTATATAACTTTGTTGAAATGGTTGATCCGCCCCTTCTGGAGCAGGTAAAAAAATATGTAAAAGCCGGACGTCTGGAACTTGCGGGTGGCATGTGGACTGAGGGTGATATGAACCTTTCATCAGGTGAAGCAATAACACGTTCATTCCTTCTGGGACAGAGGTACTTCCAGAGCCGATTTGATAAGATGGCCAATATCGGCTGGCTGCCGGATAATTTTGGACATATCTCACAAATGCCTCAGATACTAAAACTTGCAGGATGTGACTATTTTTATTTTCACCGTTGCAAACCTTATAAGGGAACTTTCTGGTGGCAGGGAAATGACGGTTCCACTGTCCTTGTATATGCTAACGACACGTATAATGGTAAAATAACTCAGGCCCTGAAGGATGAACTGAAAAAAATTGCACCTGACAAGCACAGGATAATCCAGATAACAGGTGTCGGAGATCATGGTGGAGGACCGACCCGTGCAGAGATTGAACTGGTTCATGAGCTCAATAAGATACCGAATTATCCTTTTGTGAAGTTCTCTACAATGGGTGACTTTTTTAAAATGTCATCAAAAGAGATGGATGGACGCCCGACACATAAAGGTGAGATGCAGTTTATCTTTGAAGGATGTTATACTACAATTACCGATATAAAAACGGGTAATAGAAATAGTGAAAACACTTTATTTTCAACGGAGTTTTTTAATACACTCCGGTGGCTCAATGGAGATAAGTATCCTTCTGCCGAGCTAACTGATCTCTGGCAGACTGTCACATTTAACCAGTTTCATGATATCCTGCCTGGTTCGGCAATCAACGAAGCAAACAAAGAGGCTGTCGCACGCTATAGTGAAGTCCTTCGAAAGTCAACCGAACTGCGGGACAATGCTTTCCGTAAAATGGCCGATGAAGTTAAATTCCAGACTGGAATGGGTCAGCCTGTTGTCGCCTATAACCTTCAGCCCATTAGCCGGAAAGCAGTTGTAGAAGCAAATGTTTATTCACACAAGGAGCCTGTTACAGCTAAATATGCAAGCTGGGGTAATTATTACGGTTCTAAGAACATCAAGACTACGGATGCGGGACAGGGAAATGTTCCCTCGGTACTGGTACGCGATGCTTCAGGAAAGACATATCCTGCACAAGTGGTCTGGGGAAAATCCACACCTCCCGGATTTACTTCAAAAGTACAATTCATTGTTGAAAACATGCCATCGGGCGGTTATAAGACATTTTATGTTGATGTTACCAAACCCGGAGAATTCAATCAGCCTATCCCATTTGACGATAGCACCTTTGAAACGGACTTCTTTAAAATTAAATTCGACATGAAGACCGGGGCTATTGTCAGCCTTTATGACAAACGCTCAAACAAGGAGTATGTACAAGAGGGAGGACAGCTTAACAAGCTCAGGATATATCTGGAAGATAAAAAAGGAGGCATGAAATCCTGGACAATTAATAAAATAGTCAAGGAAGAGGATGTCACGGATGTTAAAAGTGTAAAAATAGTTGAAAACGGTCCGGTAAGAGCCTGTGTGGAAACAGTCAAGACCTGGGGAAAATCAAGGTTTATTGAACGGACATACCTTTACAGATCATATCCACGGATCGGTTATGATATGGAAGTTCACTGGCTTGAAACAGGAAGCGATACAACAGATTCACCGATGTTAAGAGCACTCTTCCCGATAGCTGTTGATAATCCCGTATTTAACTGCCAGGTCCCGTTTGATGTTGTAGAAAGGCCTACCGACCTGAGAAAGACACCACTTTCGTATAAGAGATTCCTTGAAGACTGGACTCAGAATGAAGGTCCTGACGGGCAGGAAGTTCCTGCCCAGAAATGGGTTGATCTCACAGATGGTGTTACCGGTATTGCCCTCCTTAATAATTCAAGATATGGTCATTCATATCATAAGGGCGATCTCAGGCTTACTCTTATGAGAGCAGCAGGTCAGCCTGATATTTATCCAAATCTTGGCAAGTTTAACATCAGCTATGCACTCTATCCTCATGCAGGCGACTGGAAAAATGGTGTCTGGGCAGAGGGAGAAGACTTTAATATACCTGTCTATGCTGCAGAACCACCATCACTGGCACTGGTAAAGTCACACGCTACAAGACCTGAAGAAGCTTCATTCTTCTCAGTTGATGCACCGGGAGTTGTCATTACTGGAATTAAGAAATCAGAGGATGGTAATGACCTGATTGTCAGATTGTCAGAGATTTATGGCAAAGAAACTACTGTAAATGTAAAATTGCCTGTTAATGTAAGTGCTGCAAGGCGACTAAGTATTATTGAGTTGCCGCTTGAGACTCCCAATGTTCCGGTAGTGGCTGGTAATTCCGTGAAGGTAAAGATCAAGCCAAACGAAATAGTTACACTTGGATTGACGACCTCGAAATAAATGAATTCTTTTAAAATTCAGAGGGGAATATAGAGATTGAAACAGGCCGGATTTTTTGAAACCGGCCTGTTCCAGTTTAAAGTTTTGGGAATTCAAACTGTCAGGTTCGCAAATTCTCTTTGAAATAATTATCAACAAAAGTACATTAAGAATAAAAATGAAGAATTCTGAATTCATTCCCGATTATTCAAATCTTTTACAGGTGGTATCAAACATCAGACCTGCACGGCTTCCTTTATATGAACATCATATTGATGCACCTTTCATTTCAAAAGTGCTGGGTGAAAAACTTGATCCAACCGGCCTTAAAACCAATGAACTGACAGATTATTACAGGAAGGTTATAGGTTTCTGGAAAGATATGACTTTTGACGGATTCGATTTTGAGGCAGCCATCTGTGACATTTTGCCGGGGCATGGCGCTATAATGGGAGGTATGCTGGGACCAATCCAGACAAGAGATGATTTTAATAAGTATCCATGGAAGGATATTCCATTGATTTTCATGGAAACCTATACCCCTCATTTTGAAGCTATTCGCAAGACTCTACAGGCAGGTATGAAAGCTTTTGGCGGTTGCGGTTATGGTATCTTCGAGGCAAGCCGGGACCTGGTGGGATATGAACCGCTCTGCATCATGCAATGCCTGGATCCGGACCTCTTCAGGGACCTTTTTATAAAAATAGGGGACCTGTGGATTGAACTCTGGACGTGGGTTATTAAAAACTACTCGGATATCTATGTATTCTTCAGAATGGGTGATGATCTGGGGTATAAGACATCAACATTGCTTGATCCTGAAATAATCAGACAACATATTTTGCCACAGTTTAAGAGGGTTATTGACCTTATTCATGCCTCAGATAAGAAATTTCTACTCCATAGCTGCGGAAATATTTTTTCACTTATGGACGATATCATTGCATTGGGTATTGACGCAAAACATTCCAATGAAGACCAGATTGCACCATTTTCGGAATGGATTGATAGATACTCACAAAAAATCGGGCTTTTTGGAGGATTTGATCTGAACATTTTAATTTTGAATGAGCCTGAGATAGTTTACAAAAATGTTCTGGAACAGGGTTTGATGTTCCGTAAAAAGGCCAGAGGATACGGATTAGGATCTGGAAATTCAATACCGGAATATATCCCGGTTGATGGTTACCTGGCTATGGTCGAAGCTGTTAAAGAGATCCGGAGAATAGAAGAAAGGTAATCAGATTCCGGGCATAAAAAACGAATATATTCAGATAATAAACCCATGTTCACGGTTACCGGTTACGGGGTGCTTGTTAATCGGCAATTAACCAGGAACCCGAAATCCGCAACCTGATCTAATTTATCCTCAGGAGCTTTCTCCATTGAATTCTTTAACTGCATTATAGGCTGCTACAATGTTTTGAGGTGGCACTTCCGAAAGGATATTGTGAATCGGGGCAAAGATAAATCCACCGTCTTTGGAGAATATTTCACAGCGGTTCAGAACGTCTTTCCTGACTTCCCCGGGAGTTCCCATGTTTATTACAGAAGCTGTGTCTATACCACCCCCCCAAAAAGTAATATCACTGCCAAACTCCCTTTTAAGCTTCAGAGGATCCATATCATAACAATTGGTTTGAACCGGATTTAATATGTCAAAACCAACCTCTATCAGATCAGGAATAAACTGCTTTATACTGCCGCAGGAATGCAAAAAAATCTTCATGGAGCTGTTTTTCTTTACATAATCGCAAAGTATCTTATACCTTGGTTTAAGGAGTTTCCGGAAAGTATCAAGGCCCATAAAAGGTCCGGATGTCATACCCAGGTCATCACCAAAACGGATCACATCAACGATATCACCCACAGCCTGACATTTTTTCACCAACCCTGACATATGCATATCAACCAATATATCAAGCATTTCAGATATTTTACCCTCATCTGTTATCATGTCCATGAGGAAATTATCCATTCTCCTGATAAAGAATCCAAGTTCAAGTAATTTTACTCCGCCTGACATTACTAATGCCTTGTTGGTCGATTCCTTCATCATAAGCAGTTTTTCTCTTAATTCTCCTGCATTTAAGTTTGAGGCATGTGAATGTACAATCCAGCTTAGCTTTTTCAGAGCTTCTTTAAAATCTTTGAAACTATTAGGATATCCATTTTCATATGGATAATACATCTGGTCGAAAAAGGTTGCTCCGGCAGCCATTTTTGAAAGAATGGTTCCATCTTTATCTTTAGTAATCCAGGAACCATCATCTGCCTTTATAGGCTTAAACCACAAGGGATATTCAGCGATGCTATTATCAGCAAGCCGGATCTCAAACCAGTCATTACCTTCTGCCGTCACTCTGTTAATATCCAGGGCATCAACACCGAACAGATTGATTATTTCCATATCCACATTGGCAAGCTGCTGAATGACATCATAAATCCTTGTTGTCCCTTCAATATTAAGATGTTTCTTAAGGTTATTATAAGCTATGCCCGAAATCCCTGTAACAGTAGAGCTTCCTAAATCTATTGGCACCTTGTCTGGCTGCTTATGGTTGATTGAAGAAATAACTCTGTCTCTTGAGTTCATGATTATTACTGGTTTAATATTTTATGCGAAAATGTGGCTTCCCCTTTATAGTTATTTTGAATGATTTAAAGGTTAAAATAAAAAATTAATAATTATTTGTTCCTTAAATCAATTTTGCATAATTAGCAAATTATTTTATCTTCAGCCAATTTTATATTTTCTATTTATTAATTATTGAGACAATTCTTTAATTCTTAGTAGATCTTGCGAGGAAATAACAGGTTATAAAATCTAAAAAATCAAATTTATGGAGCAGAAAATGAAAATCTCTTGGATTGCCCCTGTGCTTATGTCGTTTTTCGTAATGAGCATCATCGATCTTGTCGGTATAAGTGTGGATAGAGTGCAGGAAGATATGCAACTCTCAAATACTCTTGCCCAGCTTATTCCTTCCGTAACATTTTTATGGTTCTTTTTATTGTCCGTCCCTATTGGTATTACACAGGCAAGGATAGGGAAACGTCTTATGTTGAATATTGGGATGGGCATAACAGCGCTTGGATTGCTTATTCCCTATATTTTTTATTCCTTCTCAATGGTGCTCCTGGGTTTTGTTTTTCTTGGAATAGGTAACACTATCATACAGGTCTCAGCCAATCCTCTCCTGGTAGATGTTGTGCCCGGAAACAGAGCTTCAAGTTTCCTTAGCTTTTCCCAGTTTGTTAAAGCTATCGGCTCAATGTCCGGACCGCCGCTTGCTGCATTTCTCGCCTCAAGATTTGGCGACTGGAAACTGATGTATATGGCATTCGGAGTAGTGACTATACTTTCCATTATCTGGCTGGGAATGGTGAAAATTGAGGAATCTAAACAGAATGAAATAAAAGCCACTCTTGTATCTTCTTTTAAGCTTCTTGGTAATGGTTACATACTGGTCATGGTTCTCGCTATATTCCTGGTTGTGGGGATAGATGTCGGGTTTAATTCAAACTCCGGTCAATTTCTGATGAAACGCTTTGGTATCGATCCCGAAGCTGCCACAATGGGACGCAGCGTATATTTCTTCGGACGTCTGCTGGGTACTCTTGCCGGGGCTGTAATATTAACCAAGATATCATCGCAAAAAGTATTCTTGTGGTCATCAATCCTCGGTATAATAACATTTGTTGCATTGCTGCTGATAAAATCACAAGTCCTTGCCTGGGGCCTGGTATTTATGACTGGCATATCAATTGCTACTATATTCCCGATAGTATTCGCACTGAGTGTAGCAAAATTACCGACCCGCAGCAATGAGATATCCGGCCTTATTATGATGGCTATTTCAGGGGGAGCTGTTGTCCCTCTCCTTGTCGGAGCTTTAGGGGACATTGCAAATGTGGCAATCGGAATGACAATACTGTTAGCATGTTGGTTCTATATGCTTGCAGTAGCACTTTATGCCCGTAAGCATTAGAAATACCTTTCTGAATAAACAAGGCTGTCTTTAAACAGTTCGCGAATACTAAACCTTAAGGGAGGGAGTGTAAATCAAAGATTTCAAAACAAATTACTCCCTCCCTTAACTTTTCACTGGAGCGATAAAGATGATACTGAGAAGATCAGGATCAAACTTTCAGAAAGATCTTCTTCTTGTGTAATATATAAAGGAATACCCAACCGATTGTTGTAACTCCTACAGCTTCCACCAGTGGTGTCCATGTTTCAGTCATAAGCTGTGCAATTCCCCCAAAGAAAAATCTTGTGGCAGATCTGAAACTAATAATCCTTTCAGCGAGGTAGATGGTAATCGGATTCATCCCGATGACAACAAAGAAAAATGCCCATTTTCTCAGGTTCCAGACGTCAATAATAAGGTAGAAGGCCGAGAACAGAAGGAGGCTCAATCCACCAACCCAGCATACAAAGGAACTTGACCAGAGATTCTTGTTTATCGGAAATAAAATATCTCAGAGCTTACCGATGATCATAAATGCAAGTGCTGTCAGGACCATATAGAGGACTCTGAGTAATGGTTTATCTTTCAGGTAATTTGACATCAGGAATTCACTGGTGAACATTCCCAGAAGAGCAGTGGAAATAGCAGGCATTGTACTCATTATTCCTTCAGGATCGTGATTGCCAAGGTAAAGTTTACTTGGCATTATATGACGGTCAACAAAGCTGGCAAAATTACCTTTCTGGGAGAATGGATCTGTTGATCCCAGGTCGTGAGCCGGAAAAAGGAGCATGAGTATCCAGTATCCGATAAGTAGCCCACTGAACCATATTATGCGGGCATTAAGTTTAGTATTCATGAAAATAAGCGCTGCGAACATCCAGGCAAGACCAATACGGCCGAGAACACTTCCGTAACGGAGTTCTGAAAGATCAAAACGTACTCCGTTGTTGTAAAGAATTCCGAGAAGAACAAGGATAAGTCCACGCGAAATGATGTGTTTATAGATTATCTTCCGGCTCTCTCCCGATGCAATGCGTTTTGCCATCGAGAAAGGGAACGATATACCTGCAAAAAAGGAAGAGAGGGAAGATCATGTCGTAGAAATGAAATCCGTGCCATTCAACATGTTCAAGATGTCGTGCACCCCATTCAAATACCAGCCATCCCGTAAGTGCAGCGAGCACGATGATTATACCCTCCCCTCCCATTATCCAGAACATTTCGAAACCGCGTAAAGCGTCGAGTGAATATAACCTTTTTGTTGCAGGTTTAGTTTCTTTTTCCATGTCTTAAGAGTTTAAATAATGATTTAAAATTATATAAATATAACAGTAGTGTCCGATTAATATTGAGAGATCCCTCTCTCCACCCGGGATGACAGGAATATGAGGAGTTTAGAGGCAAGAGGGGGTGGCTGGCGGCTTTGCCGTCACCCACCCCCTCCCTGATAAACGCAAGTATCTGTCATTCTGAGACGAAGTGAAGCAAAGAATCTCCTTTTAATTTCTTATATTATACGGTTTAATAGTGACTTGCAATAATAAATTTTCAGTTTAATTTTACCTTATGCAAATCCCTCTTTCCCATTTCGAGCAGTTTATCGACGAAACAATACTCGGCCGCGGGCTGTCTTATTTCAAAAACGGACATGTAACTTCTGTTGAGGAGCTATCTCCCGGTGAGTTTGAAGCGGAGGTCGAAGGAACGGAAGACTATGAGGTCAAATTGAAAATACAAAATAACAATGTAACGGAATATTCCTGTACCTGCCCGTACGACTACGGTTCTGTATGCAAGCATATTGTGGCGGTACTATATTACTTACGGAATGAAGAAGCCGTTTTAAAACAATCTGATAAGGAGCAAAAGAGAACGCGAAAACCTGCGGCTAAAAGAAAAACTGTTTCGGAACAGGTTGATGAAATGCTCGGTTCTCTCCCACATGACGATTTGAAAGCATTTGTTAAAGAACAATGTATATCGGATCCGGGGTTTCGCAGGTCCTTTCTTTCGGGTCTTTTGTATAGAACATCTGCCGAGTCGCCTGAAAAGTACCGCGAGCAGGTGAAGAATATCCTCAGAAGCGCTAAAGGCAGGGACAGGTATATAAACTGGTCCCGGACGGGTATGGTTGGGAAAGCAGTTAATGCAATGCTCGATATAGCCATGAGACATGTTGATTCCGGAAACTATATGAGTGCGTGTTATATCTGTTTCCCGGTGGCTGAGGAGATGGTAAAAGCCCTCGACTTTGCCGACGACAGCGATGGAGATATCGGTGGAAATATTGAAACAGCATTTGATATACTTGCTGCTGTCTCAACATCTGAAATTACTGAGGAAATAAGAGTATACCTGCTTGATCAGCTTCTGAAATACTATAAAAAAAATATATTTTCAGGATGGGACTGGCAGACCTATCTGCTGGATATAGCAGTGCAACTTGTAAAAACTGAAAAGGAGGCAGAAATAATTCTTCCCCTTCTCCGTACTCATGTGCATTCAGAATTCGAGAGCGAACAGATGACAAGACTGGAATACGAGCTGATAAAGAAAATGAAAGGGGAAGAGGAGGCAGGAAAATTCATCGAACAAAATCTTGATAATACTGATCTCAGACGAAAGGCTATAGAAGAAGCTATTAAGAATAAAAATTTTGATAAAGCTAAGTCTCTTGCACAGGATGGGATCAAAAATGATTCAGAGGATAAACCGGGTCTTGCAAAAGAGTGGTATGACTGGCTTTTGCGCATCTCTGTCAAACAGCAGGACAGGGAAAAGATTATCGAATATGCCAGGTATCTGTTCATTGATGGTTTCCGTCACGATCAGGATTATTACTCTATCCTTAAACAATATACAGAAACATCTGAATGGACCGGTTTTGTTGAAGGACTAATTGCTGAAATCAGAAGAAAGGACCACTGGTCGAATATTGATATGATTGGTAGGATTTATATTGCAGAACAGTGGTGGGAGAGGCTTCTCGGACTGGTTAGCGGTACCCGACATCTTCCTTATATACAGCATTATGAACAATACCTGTCAGATAAATACCCGCTGGAACTTGCAGAACTTTATGAAAAAGGTATAATAGAATATCTGAAAAAAATGACAGGAAGAAATCATTATAAAGAAGCCTGTAGTTACATGCGTCGTATGATAAAACTTGGCGCTCACGCCCGTTTTACTGACCTGATAGCAGCTCTTCGTAAGGACTACCCGCAGCGAACAGCATTAATGGATGAGTTAAACAAAATCTAACAACTCACCATTCAGTACTCCACACTCACCTCATTCTTAACTGCCGTTATCGTCACCGGCCCGATCAGCCCCGAATCCAAGGGATCCCAGGCGGATGCATCAAAAATGCCGTTTTTGGTGTTCTGCTTCAGCCTGGCCGCCATATTGATATTGTAGAATTTCTTCCAGGGGATATTGTTTCGGTCCATGTAAGAAATACGGTTCGCCATCAGGTTGGAGACTCTTATTTTTAGGTGATTGTCAGGGTTTAACAGATTCTTATCAATAA
>DNOQ01000319.1:0-1090 GCA_003501665.1 Bacteroidales bacterium
AATCATGAGAAACCGCAAAGACCAAATATTATAATAATTCTCTCCGACGATCAGGGATGGGGTGATCTTGGTATAACCGGAAATAAGAACATTCATACTCCTAATATTGATCAGCTGGCCTTAAATGGCGCGTTATTCGATCATTTTTATGTTTGCCCGGTATCTTCACCTACAAGAGCGGAGTTGTTGACAGGCCGTTATCATGACAGGAGTGGTGTTTACAGCACTTCTGAAGGAGGCGAACGCCTTAATCTTGATGAAACAACCATCGCTGAGGTTTTTAAAAGGGCAGGATACGCAACCGCTGCTTTCGGCAAATGGCATAATGGCATGCAGTACCCATACCATCCTGTTGCAAGGGGATTCGATGAGTTCTATGGCTTTTGCACAGGACACTGGGGTGATTATTTCAATTCCCAGCTGATGGAACATAATGGTGAAATGGTACAGGGGAACGGATATGTAACTGATGATCTGACTGATAAAGCCCTCGAGTTTATCGATAAACATAGTGATAATCCGTTTTTTCTGTACATTCCTTATAATACTCCTCATTCTCCCATGCAGGTTCCTGACCAGTGGTGGGATAAATTCAAAGATAAGGAGCTGGTGATGTTCGCTGACGAGCGTGTAGAGGAAAATATTCCTTTTACACGGGCAGCTCTGGCGATGTGCGAAAACATTGACTGGAATGTCGGACGAATTATGGAAAAGTTGAAAGAGCTGGAACTTGATGAAGAAACCATCGTTCTTTATTTCTGTGATAATGGGCCGAATGAATGGAGGTGGAATGGCGGAATGAAAGGCCGGAAAGGTTCAGTCGATGAAGGTGGGGTGAGATCTCCTCTGATAATCAGATGGAAGGGTAAGATTGAACCAGGTACCCGGATTGATGAAGTTTCCGGTGTCATAGATCTGTTACCGACACTTGCCGAACTGGCCGGTATCGAATACAAAACTCAGAAACCCCTGGATGGAATAAGTCTGAAGCCACTCTTATTGAATCAGAAGTCTTCATCGATTGACAGATATATAATTTCGTCATGGAACGGACGTGTAAGTATAAGGAGTCAGAACTACAGACTCGATC
>DNOQ01000319.1:1129-2582 GCA_003501665.1 Bacteroidales bacterium
CAGATGAAAATGGTTGCAGACCAGTTCAGGAAAGAGGTTCTTTCTGAGATTGCTGCTGATGAAAGAAGATTCCCTGTCGGGCATCCTGACTTTAGATTCACTCAATTGCCGGCCCGCGACGGCAAGCCTCATGGAAATATTGTCCGGTCCAACCGAAGTCCGAACAGTACATTTTTCACCAACTGGACCAGTATCAGCGATAGTATCACATGGAGCTGTGAGGTTTTAAGCGAGGGTAACTATGAAGTCGAAATATATTATACATGCCCTGCTGAAGATGTCGGATCTACATTTCAATTATCATTTGGATCGGATAAGCTTGTTGCAAGAATTACCGAAGCTCATGATCCGCCGCTGAGAGGTATGGAAAACGACCGTATTCCAAGAACCCAGTCATATGTTAAGGATTTCAGGCCTTTAAGTATAGGTGTTATTCATCTTAATAAAGGAGCAGATATTCTTACATTAAAGGCGCTTGACATTCCGGGCACCCGGGTAATGGATTTCAGGTCCATGAATTTGAAGAGGAGCCGCTGAAAAAATATTACCTGATCAGATAAAATATGAATAAACCTGAAAAGAGTTTTGTCATGAAGTGTGACCTCCATGGCTGATTTACCTCATATATTATCTTACAAAGTATCTTACAAAGACGGATTACTTTATTATAATATCGGTTAATTGTCTCAAATAGAATTAAATAATAATCAAATGGAACATTTCAGATTCTTTATTTCAAAGTTACTTATGCTTTCTTTCTTCTTTTCAGGAGCATATATAAATTTATATGGACAGTCACAGACCGGAAAGATATTCCCTTCCTGGTCACAGGGAATTCTCGATATTCACCATATTAATTCAGGGAAAGGTGAGTCGGTATTCATAATTATGCCTGACGGAACTACAATGCTTGTTGATGCAGGGGCAACAACCAGACCAAAACCGAGAGTTACTGATCAGAAACCTGATGCGAGCCGGACTCCCGGAGAATGGATCTCAAGGTATATTTTATATATGATGAGTGATCTTCCTTCAAAAGTACTGGATTATATCCTTCTGACACATTTTGACGGAGATCATATTGGCGATTATTATCATGAAGCGAAAACATCTAAATCGGGTACATTTAAACTGACAGGGATAACAGAGGTCGGGGAACATATTCCTTTTAAGAAACTGGTCGACCGTGGATGGCCTGATTACAACTTCCCGGCTCCGATGGAAAACGATAAAATGAAAAATTACAGACAATTTCTGAAATGGCACATGGAAAAGAATAATACTGTTGTGGAGAGATTTATCGCCGGTCAGAATTCACAATTTGTACTCCTTAATAACAGAGACAGATATCCCGGTTTTGAGATTCAAAATATAGCTGTAAACGGTCATGTATGGACAGGAGTAGGAACAAATGAAAGGAATCATTTTCCGGCACTTGAAGATTTAAAGACAT
>DNOQ01000453.1:0-3062 GCA_003501665.1 Bacteroidales bacterium
CCGTGTCCGGCACTTGCGTAACCCCTTGCAAGTCCGATATAAGGTTCAGGATCAGCCGGATCAAGGTCAATAGCTTCTTTGTAATACCTGATTCCCAGTTCAACTCCTTCGGGAGTCAGCTGATTCATGTGATATAATCCTCTTGCACAAGCTTTCCTTACTTCCGGATTAACGTTCCCGGATGCTGCTGTTACTCTCTTTTCTTCTTCTTCTGTTGCCTTAACCTCCATCCCTTTCAGGATACTGTTTATTACATCTGAATAGATACCTGCCAGATCTTTAAAACTCTGAATGAATGAAGCACTGTAAACGTATCTCTCTTCAGGGAAAGCTTCAACAACCCTGATTTCGATCTGAAGATTATCTTCAGTACCTTTAAATGAAGATTCAATGAGGTTGTTGACACTAAGTTTCTTAGCGATCTCCTGTATTGGTTCTTCGCTGTTCCTGAACTGATGAGTGGTTTGTTTTGGTCTCACTATCAGGTTGCTTATTCCCTGCAACTGTCCTGTCAGGTCGCTTTGTATCATTTCAGCGATCCAGGCAAGGTCAGGGTTTCCGGTAAAATTGGAAACAGGCAAAACAGCTACTGCTTTCTGTATGACCCCGGTTTCTGATTTACTGATACCGGATTTTTTAATCAGTTTCTGAAGAGAAATTATTGCCACGATCAATAATAATCCTAAAATTATCGGAGCCATTATTTTCCCGGGGAAACGCTTTGGAGGGGCGAAAGCTTCAGCAATGGGGCGGGGCTTTTCATCTATATAAACGGCCTCTCTTCTTGCCTGGTAGCTTTTCGTTGCTCTTTTTCTTTCATCCGGATGAATACCATAAATTATTTCCTTAACAGTATTGGCTACTTTATTTATCTGGTCGCGGTAATAAGTTCGATTAAGGTTCTTGTCAGGATTATCACCGGGTTTAAGAGGTCTGTTGACACCGGCACCGGAGAAAATGAATTCAATAGCCCTCAGCCTGCATCCCATCTCATTTTCGATCAGCTCTGTATCAGTTGCATCCAGATCATGGATCTTAATCGGAACGATCCTGCTGCAAACATTTCCTGAAGGGAGTCTGATATCCCTGCCGATCTGATCTGCCGAAGCCATTTTATTGAAAGCAACAAATTCATTCTGCCAGGCAAAGCTCTTCGGATCACAATAGGTTTGTGAGATTACCGGCATGAAAATCACAGAATTCAGCTTTGCCTCCAGGCTCTTGTCGACATTGTGGATTTCAAGCAGACCGCCATGCGGATTTTCATCGAAATAAATTGAAACATCCTCTTTAAATGTTGCTTCTATCTCTCTTTTGAGATGGTCGATAAATTCAGACACCCAACCATCATACTTGTTATCTTTCTGCCGGTAGCTGATAAAAATATCGTATTCATAACCGGGGATTATGCTTGCCATAAAAAGGAATTTACGGAATTAGTAATAAGAATCTGATAATGAATGTCATTCAAAGATACTAAATTATGGATTTAAATGCAAGTAATCAGAGATGAGAGATGAGGTATGAGAGAGGAGCGATGAGCGATAAGAGGCTTGCAAATCACGACTACTGACTAAAATCCTATACCCTTCCGGGATCTTGACCAATTGGCCCGTAATTTGATAACTTTGCAGTAAATTGCGGTGCTTGTGAGAAATGTCTTAACAATATCATTCTTTCTTTTTCTGTTAACCTGTACTTATGGACAGAATGATACAATAAGACAGGAGAAGGATACATTGCAATCCAGCGATACTCTGGGGGGAAGGATCTATGTGCTGCAGAATGTGAAAAGAGACGGTGTAACACTTCCTGAGGTTGAAATAAAAGAAGTCACGATTGTCGGCCAGCAGAAAAGTAACAGTCCGAGGAGAACAAGATCACATCTCAGACAATATGAAAGACTTATCTATAACCTGAAAAAAACATACCCCTATGCTGTGATTGCAAGGGAAAGACTTGCTGAAATAAATGCACGGCTTGAAGAAATTCCGGATGAAAAAGACAGAAAACAATTTCTCAAACTGGCTGAAAATAATATACTCACTGAATTTGAAGATGATGCCCGTTCGATGACCATCACTCAGGGACGTCTTCTTATCAAGCTTATTGACAGAGAAACTCAAAATACCTCATACGAACTGATACGACAGTATCGTGGCTTTCTCTCGGCAACATTCTGGCAGGCGGTTGCACGGATATTCGGAAGTAACCTTAAGGCAGAATATGATCCATACGGAGAGGATGCTCTCATAGAGCTGTTATTGCAGGATATCGAAGCGGGATGGTTATGATCTTAAGACAAAATACATTTCGGTTACCTAAAACCATGAAGGTTCCATACGACCTTTAAAATCAAAATTATATACGTATGCAACGGATATTCATTGCATTAAAAATAAAACCTGAAAATAATCTGCTGAGATTACACTCCACGCTGAAGTCACTTCTCGGAAATGAAAAAATAAACTGGGTCGATCCGGGAAATATTCACCTTACACTTGTTTTTCTGGGTGATACTGAAGAGGAAAGAATAAAAATGGCAGCAATAATGCTGAAGCAGAGATGTACCGGGTTCGGGGAATTTGATTTCAATCTCTCGGGAACAGGGGTCTTTAAGGACTTCAGGGATCCGAGGGTCATCTGGATAGGGATTGAAGATCCGGGGAAGCTTGCTGAACTTTACAATACCATTAAAACAGGTTTGGAAGATACTGGTTTTAAAACGGAAGAGCGACCTTTCAAACCCCACATTACGATAGCCAGGATCAAATTCCTTAAACATCCGGAAATATTGAGATCTGTAATAGATAAATACCGTGATTCGGAAATCCAGAAAGTACCCGTAAAAGAAGTAATCCTATATGAAAGTATTCTTAAACCAACTGGTCCGGTTTATAAACCTATGGGAATATTCAGGTTATAAGAGAAGACAACTATTTTTTTGATTTAAACTTCATTCCACATTACAGGTCGCCTCTACGAGGCTCATAAATCGGCCAATTGCCTTTGTGCTACAAGCAGGTCGCCGCTATGCGGCTCAGGAATTCCTCACCACTCAC
>DNOQ01000453.1:3067-3495 GCA_003501665.1 Bacteroidales bacterium
CTCATTCCTCACAGCCCTTTTCCTTTCAATATTGTAACGATCGTATAAAGAAAGATCTTAATATCAAACCATAACGACCTGTATTTGATATAGTAAAGATCGTATTCCAGCCTTTCCAGCATCTCATCAACATTCGTTGCATACCCGTATTTAACCTGTCCCCACGATGTGATGCCGGGTTTTACTTTAAGCAGTTTTGTGAAATCAGGATTTCTTTCAACTATCTGATCAATAAAAAACTGCCTTTCCGGCCGGGGACCTGCTATCGACATATCACATTTGATTACATTAATGAAATTGGGAATCTCATCAATCCTGTATTTTCTCAGGAACTTCCCGATACGGGTAATCCTTTCTTCATTCTTATTCGATAACTTCGGATTCCCTGTTTCGGAATTGAAAATCATTGTCCTGAATTTATAGATTAC
>DNOQ01000264.1 GCA_003501665.1 Bacteroidales bacterium
CCATTTCTGTTTGAAGCATACATACTGCCTGCGTTAAAAGATCTTCAATAAATCCCGATTAAATACACAATAATTCTTCTGACCAACTGTAAGCATTTCAGGTCAGACTGGAAATTCATATTTACAATCTGTAAATTTCATTTAATTCATTTTCAGATATTTTTGGAAATTGTATTCATAAATTTCCGATAGGTTAAAATGTATAAAAAATGAAAAAAATCCTTTCAAATAATAACTGGTGGTTCTATTTTATTCTCACATATCTCATAAGCTGGCCGATCTGGGTCCTTGGGAAGGTTCTCCTTCCGGGAAACCTGACAATTATTACGTTCATTGCCGGAGCTTTCGGTCCTTTCATTGCATCTCTTATCATCCTGAAGTTAACAGGAGGCGGATCGGGGGTGAAGGAATGGTTTAAAACCACTTTTAATTTCAGAATTAATGTCATCTGGTATCTGCTGGGCGGACTTCTTCTTCCCTTTCTGATAGCAGCCGTACATCATTTGATTTACATGGGATTCGGAGGCAAATCAGGCATTGTCCTGAGTCCTGAATGGCTCATATATTTTGTTTATCTTATGTCGACAACACTTCTTACAGGCGGTAATGAAGAACCAGGCTGGAGAGGATATATAACTCCGGTTCTGATGGAACGGTTCCATCCTTTGATTGTTTGTACTATTGCAGGTACTGGCTGGGCAGTCTGGCATCTGCCAATGTATTTCCTTGAAGGTTGGGGCGGTAATGACCAGCCGTTTATCTGGCTTATTATCTATTGTATCCCATTGTCTATGATTCTGACCTGGCTTTATTACAGGTCAAGAAGAAGTATTATCCCTGTAATGCTGCTTCATGCAGGGACAAACGTTGTTTTCAGGTACTTCCCGATGGAAACCAAGGTATTTGATTCAGTCGCTGATGAATTTACTTTGATCAAAACAGTTGTATACCTGTTGTTTGCAATTATTCTGCTTGTTGTAACTAAAGGATCTCTTGGATATAAGAAATCAATTTCTGACCAAGAATAAATACTTTATGAATATGCTTTCTATCATCAGTGTAACCTCCTATGAAAGAGTGAAATTCGGCTTTAATGAAGTAAGGAAGGATTCCGGTTTCTGGGGAAACCCAAACTTTAAAGCGATCAGGCATGAACTTCGTGATCTGCATATCAACTTCTCTGAGAACAAGGACGTCGCATGGTTCTTCTGCTATCTTGATGATATAAATGAATGGAAAGGAGAACCTGCTAACTGGGAAAATGCCAGGTGGACTGGTGTGCTTGAAAAAAGGAATGGAAAATGGGTGGTGGTGCAGCAGCATTTTTCGTTTGTTTGTGAACAATGAAGCTGGATGATTTGATATTGAAAAACAATGACTATTACTAAAATAAGATGAAAAAAACGGCTGTTAGTTTTCTGATAATTTATTTCGCATTTTCCGCACATTTATCTTTTGCTCAGGAAGATATTTACAAACAGATTAAAACACTATATGATAACTGTGATAAAAAAGAGACCCCCGGAGGTTTCGCTGCAGCAGTGATAAAAGATGGAAAAGTAATTTTCAAAAAAGCTTATGGTTTTTCCAATCAGGAAAACAATATTGCCTTTACTACCGCTACCGTAGCTGACTATGCATCTGTTTCAAAGCAATTTACAGGCTTTGCAATAGCTAAACTCATTACAGAAGGTAAATTACAACTGGATGATGATATCAGATCATACATACCCGAGATGCCTGACTTCGGTGAAACAATCACAATAAAACATTTGCTATATCACACAAGCGGTATACGGGATTGGGTCGGACTGGTAAAAATTTCAGGAAGGTATCTGGAAGATGTTATTACCGATGACTTCATTATGAAGCTTTTTCTGAATCAGAAAGAATTGAACTTCAAACCGGGTGAAAGATTCCAGTATTCCAATACAGGGTATTTCCTGTTGGCCAATATAATATCGCGTATAACGGGACAATCATTCCGTGAATGGACCAATGAGAATATTTTCAAACCCTTGCAGATGAATAGTACTCACTTCAGCGACGATTACAGTGAAATCATTTTTAACAGAGCTGTATCGTATAAAAAGGATATAAATGGAAATTTTATAAACACGCCGGGCAATCTTGAGGGATACGGATCCAGTTCACTTTTTTCCACTTTAGATGACATGATTAAGTGGGTTCTGAATTTTGGAAGTAAAGAAATCGCCGACACCGTAGTATGGAATATGATGTTGAAGCCTTGCATCTTAAATAACGGGCAGAAAGTCGATTATGGTTTCGGACTCGATCTTGGTGAAAGGTTTGGGCTGAAAAGTTTTGGTCATGGAGGATCCTGGAGCGGATATTTAAGCCAGGTAACATTTTACCCTGAAATCAAACTCGCATCAGTACTAATCGCCAACCGGAATCCGAGTGGTGTTTATGTGGATGAGAAAATGGTAAAACTGATTATGAATAACAAGGAGATCCAAAAGAAGTCTGATGCAAAAGTTGAAGTATCTGATCCGCAGGAAGTGGTGGTTGATCAAAGCCTTCTGCAGCTATACGAGGGTGTATATAAATTCAAAGACTTCATCTTTATTGCTGAAAAAGTGGATGATCACCTGGTTATGCATTTACCCTGGGGGGAAGAGTGCTATAAGGTCTATCCGGAATCAAATGAAAGGTTTTTTATTAAAGGTGCAGATTTAGGTTTTTCATTCCTGAGAGATAGTAATGAGAAAGTTAATCATATGATTTATCATTGGAAAGGATCAGACTGGCCTCCGGCTCTGAAAATGGATTCAGATCTGTCCGGCTTCCGGGATATTCAGGATTTGTGCGGTATTTACACCAGCCATGAACTTAAGACAAGCTATACATTAAAGATTCAAAATAACCACCTGATCGCGACTCATATGCAAAATGAAAGTGTCTGGCTGATACGGATCGATAAAGACCATTATACCGGTACCAAATGGTGGTTCAAGGACTTAATAGTTATAAGGGATGAGAATGAAAGGATTACAGGATTCAGAGTATATGCGGATAGTGAAAATATACAAAACCTAAAATTTGAAAAGGAATGAACTCTGGTTTCTTTAAATTAAGATTAATCTGCCAAATTGATAACACTTTTAAATTTAAAAGCGCTAAATCAATGCTTTTAATCTGTTTATTATTTCTGATAGCACTTTCAATAAATGCACAGAAAGGGGTTTTTGAGCAAATTACCGGCCCCTACATCGGACAGAAACCACCGGGAATGAC
>DNOQ01000533.1 GCA_003501665.1 Bacteroidales bacterium
TTGATGGTGTACTTAAAGGCTGTGAATGACACTGTCCGAAAAGCATTCCATGTGATGCAAGGGAATCCAACACGGGCGTTTTATAGGACAGACCTCCATAACAACTCAGACATTCATATCCCATGTCGTCGGCCATGACAAGTATTACATTTGGCTTGTTCTCTTTATCCTTACTGCAGCCAATAACCGCGAGTGATGATAAAAGTACCGGTGTTAAAACTTCAAGCTTCATGGATCTGTTAAATTTTGTTTTCTTTCGGAGAATTATTAAATTTAAATTTATTCTGTTTAATTCATGATTGAAATGAATAATGTAAGTTATAAAAAAATATAGAATTACTGAAAAACTGTCCGGACAATTTATACTTAACAGGGAATAATAATACAGGTTCGTTAGAAATATGATAAACAATGAATATGGATAAGTTGATAGTGTTTATTGCAGCCATAATGGCAATCTCGTGTGCATCAAATAATTCCGGTGCAGAAGATAATATCAGACCGTGGCCGGAAAACCGGCATTACTGGCAGTATAAAGGCAACCCGGTTTTGCTTCTCGGAGCTACAGATAATGATAATCTTTTCCAGAACCATAATCTGGAATCACATCTGGACAGCCTGCACATGATAGGTGGTAATTGTGTGAGAAATACAATGAGCGATCGTGATCCGGGGGACAAAAGAGCTTTTGCTCTTACAAGTGAAGGGAAATATGATCTGAATAAATGGGACAAAGATTACTGGGAGGGTTTTGAAAAACTACTAAAGCTGGCAAAGGAAAGAGAAATTATTGTTCAGACAGAAATATGGGACCGCTTTGATCATTCGCGCGATCAATGGCTTACAGATCCGTATAATCCGAAGAATAATATTAACTATACCTATACGGAAGCAGGACTTGACTCTGTTTATCCCATGCATCCGGGACAAAACAAACAACCATTTTTCTATACTGTTCCGGAACTCAATAATAATGAGACACTTCTTAAATACCAGAAAGCATTTGTGAAGAAACTTCTGTCCATTTCGCTGAAATATGGAAATATCCTCTACTGTATTGATAATGAAACAAGCGGAGTTGAGGAATGGGCAACTTTCTGGACGGGTTTTATAAAGGATAATTCAGAAGGGAAGGAGATTTATATTACCCAGATGTGGGATAACTGGGATGTCAAAACAGCAACCCATAAGCGGACTATTGACCATCCTGAAAGATATGGGTTTATAGATATTTCACAGAACAGTCAGCTTCCCGGACGTCAGAACTGGGATAATGCGCAATATGTTTTTGATTATATAAAAGATAATCCCCGTCCTGTAAACAGTACAAAGATCTATGGAAGTGACCGTGGCAGCTGGCTCGAAAGGGGTATAACGACTGAACATGCTGTTCAGACATTCTGCCGGAATGTTCTGGGAGGTTTTGCTTCCAGCAGATTCCATAGGCCTCCTTCGGGACTGGGACTGAGTCAGATTTCGATAAATTGTATAAAAACTGTCAGAAAAATAGAAGAAAAGGTGAAGCTGTGGGATATAATACCACGTATGGACCTGATTAAAACAGATACAGCCAATCTGGCATATCTCGCTGCCCGTCAGGGGGAGGTTTATGTAATTTATTTCACCGGCAGTGGCAAAGTGAGCCTTGACCTGACCGGTAATGCTGTTACTTTTCAAATTGAATGGATTTCTGTTGAAACAGCTGAATGGAGTAATCCCGGAACTATTGTTGGAGGAGGATGGTCTGAAATAGAATCAGCATTTCCGGGATCATGCTTTGCAGTATTGAAAAAAACAGTTAAATTATAAGCTGAATTATTCTTTAAGCATGAACAGCCCGGAGGTTAAAGAATTTATACGGCAGCACAGCTCCCTTTTCTGGTATATTCCTGAAGATAAAAAGGAAGAGATAAGTGAGGATGTCCTGGTGGAGTTTATTCTTAATTATGGAGATTTGGAAGCTGTCAAAGGACTGTTTTCAATATACGGAATGGAAAGAGTCGGGAATATCTTTTTTAGTTCAATTAACTTAAGCGAAAGGAGAAAAGGCAATTACAATGAATTAACCTTGAATTTTTTTACAATACTATTTAACAGAAATGCATTGGGAAATACTCACGGCAAAACAGAATGAACTGTTCCCGTATTTAAAGCTTTTCAGACGGAAATTCTATCTTGTTGGTGGAACAGCCATAGCTTTGCATATCGGTCACAGGAGATCGATTGATTTTGATCTTTTTTGTAAAGCAGGCTTAAACAAAAAAGATATCAGGAAGAAATTATCACAACTGCCCTTTAAAGTAATAAAGATCTCAGAAGATACCGATCAGATACATTTTATTATAAATGATATTAAGGTCACTTTCTTTGAGTATCCCTTCGACATAGAACATCCCCAGCTACCAGAACAATTTTTATCTATTCCTTCCCTGCTTTCTCTTTCGTCTATGAAAGCTTATGCACTTGGACGCAGAGCTAAGTGGAAAGATTATGTCGATCTGTATTTTATTATCAAAGATCATTTTTCAATAAGGGAAATTAGTATTGAAGCGATGAAAAATTTTGGTCAGTTTTATTCAGAAAAGCTTTTTCGTGAACAATTAGCCTTTCATAAGGATATTAATTATTCGGAACCTGTCGAATATGTTGTTGATCCTCCCTCTGAAGATCATATACGGTCTTTACTGATTGATAAAGCTATCGACCTTGAAAATTAGTATTATTTCAAGCTAATAAAACTTCTTCAGCATTAACCTTGTTTTAAGGTATATTTGTCAGTAATGCTTTAAATCTAATTGAAATGAA
>DNOQ01000214.1 GCA_003501665.1 Bacteroidales bacterium
CCAGTCATATTCTTTTTGTCGGTGGTATCAGTGATACCCTGATGCAAAAACTACTAATCCTGCAGAGCAGACAATCCGGATTGTTATCACGCACACAGGATATCAGCTCTGATGATTCCATCCAAATATATAATGCCCAAATTCTTAACTGCTTATTGTATCCTAATGATTCCAAAAAGAATGTATTGTTTTACCATACAATTACAAATACTGTTGTAAAAAAAGGAGAGGTTGATTATCCTGTACAGCTGACATCCAATGTGATTAAAACCCAGGCGAAGGTTTTTATCCCCGGATGGAATCATACGCCCGGACAAGCTGCAACAAAAATCATTACCGGGAAATTCTTGCTCAGTAAAACAGGTATTGGATTGTGGAGTATTGTAATTATGAGTGTTTACTTTGTTGTACTGTCATGGATAGGTTGGTTTTTTTCCAAACGTCAAAGAAATACTGCTGACTATTTTACTGGAGGAGGCAAAATGTCATGGTTTGTTGTTGCATTGAGTATCTACGCAACAGCTACCAGTTCAATTGGATTTATGGCTATTCCTGCAAAAGCGTACGCAACAGACTGGAGTTACTTTATGTATACTTTAGGATCGATTCTGGGTATACCCGTAATCACACTATTATTCATTCCTTTTTACCGGAGACTGAAAATAGTTAGTGCCTATGAATACCTCGAGATGCGGTTTAATTTGACAGTCAGGGTATTGGCAAGTATTGCATTCATGATCTTCCATATCGGAAGAATAGCTATTGTACTTTTTCTTCCCGCTATTGCAATAAATGTTATTGCAGGTTTTGATATTTTCATCTCTGTTGTTTTAATGGGAGTGATAAGTTTGATCTATACCTCAGTGGGTGGAATTAAGGCAGTGATATGGACCGATGCTCTTCAGCTGATCATTCTTTTTGGTGCAATCTTTATAGCTATTGTAATAGCAACGACAGATGTTAATGGAGGATTTCCGGAAGTCCTTTCCACAGCTTTCGCAGATGGCAAGTTTCATATGGCAAGTACAAGTCTTGATCTTGGAAATCCTACATTGATAACTGTACTTATAGCAGCTTTCTTTACTACACTGACAACATATGGTACCGATCAAACAATGGTACAGCGTTATATGACAACACCCACACAAAAAACGGCTGTTAAAAGTGTGTGGACAAAAGTGTTGCTGGTGATTCCGGGCACCATTCTGTATTTCACTCTCGGAACGGTTCTATATGTATTTTATAAAGCGAATCCCCATGATTTAAGTTATACAGTAACAGACGGTGATGCAATATTCCCCTGGTTCATGTTTACCCAGATGAAGCCATTCTTTTCGGCCATAATATTATGCGGTTTACTTGCGGCTGCCATGTCCACCGCGAGTTCCAGTATTAACTCAACAGCCACTGCTTATTCGGTCGATATACATTTCAGATTTGGCTGGTTAAAAGATATTGACAGAATACGGGTGGCAAAAATCGCATCTGTCTTTATGGGATTAGCCGGGACAATACTTGCATTGATGATGTCAGCCTGGGAAGTAGTTTCCCTCTGGGATCAGTTTATCAAAATTCTTGGATTAATAATGGGTAGCTTTGGTGGTTTGTTTCTTTTGGGATTGTTGACAAAAAGAGCCAATGCAACAGGTGCTTTAATAGGAATCTTTACAAGTGTGCTCGTTCAGATTTGGATTGACCATAATCATATTGTACATGGATTACTTTATGTTGCCACGGGTAGTCTGACTTGTTTCATAATAGGATACCTTAGCAGCCTCTTATTCCATCAGGGTAAAAAGGATATTACTTGTTTAACTATTGCGAAATCTTAAAAGAAATCTAACACCAATCATTATCATGAAGTATGCAAAACCTTACACAATCATTTAATTACCACTATAACGTTAAAGTGAATCTGAATTATCAATTCTGTTATCCCAAATTTGGACAAAATATCAGTTTCACATTTACAGGCATATTTAAAAAGAATCTTATGAGAATATTATTACTGTTAATAATCGGATGTTTTCTCAACTCACCGGCATTTGGTAATGAAGACAACGGTATGTCATATGAAAGCATACAGTGGTCGGTCTATTCAGAAATACCATTCCCTGATGGCGACATATTACAACCTGGTCTGGCCGGTACCTTTGCAGGTTTGATAAATAACAGGATTGTCATTGCAGGTGGCGCAAATTACCCAGATATGCTTCCCCGGGAAGGAGGTAAAATAAAATATTATGCAGATGTTTACTTTCTTTCTACTGATGATCCGAAGGATTGGACCGTTCTGCCAAAAGCATTGCCGAACAATATCGCTTTTGGGGTTTCCATAACGTTACCTGATGGACTTTTAATCATTGGAGGATCAAATGAAGAAGGGTGCCAGAGCAATGTTATGCTTCTGACAATTCAGGGGGTGAATAATGAAATTAAAATAATTCAATGGCCTTCATTGCCTGTAGCTTTAACAAATATGACAGGAACAATGGTTGGTAATAATATCTATATTGCAGGGGGTCAGGAAGGAATCACGAATTCCAGGTCAACCAGCCATTTTTTTGTTATTGATTCAAAGAATAAAAATGCAGGATGGAAAAAGCTACAATCCTGGCCGGGATCTCCCAGATCATTTGCTGTTTCAGCATCACAGAATAATGGATTTGACAACTGTTTTTATCTTTTCAGCGGGATAAACTGCAATCCCGATTCACCTGTTGAATTTCTTTATGACGGATATGAATATAATACACGTCTTAACACATGGGAAAAAATTGATGCACTACCTTCGCCTCAATTCCCGGTAATGGGAGGGACTGCATTTTCTTCCGGGGCCAGTCATATTCTTTTTGTCGGTGG
>DNOQ01000354.1:0-3473 GCA_003501665.1 Bacteroidales bacterium
CAAATGGCACAGCTCCCCTGCAGCCTGATCTGTCGGGTAACAATAATCTGTAAGGGTATTGAAACTGAGGGCGACAGATTCCCGATCAGAGTTACGATTCCACCTTTTCTCACGGAACCGGTTGCAGCAGCAATTGCATCTTCAGATCCCACAGCCTCATATACACGGTCGGCACCCCTGCCTGATGTCAGATTGGTAATACTTCTACATATATCTTCCTCTGCCGGATTTAATGCATGACCGGCTCCGAGCTGAAGCGCCAGCTTAAGCTTCATCTCATCTTTATCGACTGCAATGATTTTCCCGCATCCCTTCGACCGAAGGACCTGGATTACAAAAAGTCCTATCATCCCTGATCCTATAACAACCGCTGAATCGTTCCATTCGGGTGTGGAAAGTTCAACTGCATGTGCTGCCACTGCAACAGGCTCGACCATTGCAGCCTGGGTATATGATACTTCATCCGGTAATTTATAAAGAATATGCCGCGGCACATTAATATACTCTGCAAAAGCACCATGCCGCCTGTATTCTTCAGGTGAAACGCCAAGCACCTGTCTGTTATCACTCAGATTATACATCCCTTTCAGAGTATACCAGTCATCAAGAGGATAGATTGTTGAATCAAAAGTAACCCTGTCTCCTATCTTCCAGTTACCGGCATTTTTCCCGGTATCCTCAATAACTCCGGCTGCTTCATGTCCCATAATTATGGGCGGGATCCTGCGGCCCGTGCTTCCATCCATGCCATGTACATCGCTTCCGCAGATTCCGGCTGCCTTTACCCTGATAAGCACTTCATCATCAGAAATAAAAGGATCGGGCCAGTCGCGGTAAACAAGTTTATTATATTCTTCAAGGACGAGTGCTTTCATCCATTAATGGGTTTATAGATTCCCCTTGCGGGCAACCTGAATTAATTACTTCCTGCCGGAACTCATAAAGAATTCAATAGTACCTCCCTCCATTATCTCCTGGTGTGTAATATATGTCCGGTCAAGTTCTTTCCCGTTTAAAAATACCTTACTGATGTATTTATTGGACAATGATGCTTCCGGCGCTTTTACGGTGAAGTATTTTTCCGGAGCCACTTCAATCCGGGCTTCCTTTATCAATGGTGAACCAAACTGATATTTAAGGTCTGCAGGATTAACAGGATAGAAGCCGAGAGCGCTGAAGATGTACCATGCCGACATTTGTCCGCAATCTTCATTACCGCATAAACCGTCAGGTGAATTTGTATACATGGTGGTTTGTATCTCGCGGTTCAGCTCCTGTGTCCTCCATGATCTGCCCGCATAGTTAAACAGAAAACTTGTATGATGGCCAGGTTCATTACCATGTGCATAAGCTCCTATCAATCCCGAAATGTCAGAGGAGGCTTCTTCTCCTTTTACACCCTCTTCTACCTGAAAGAGCTGTTCAAGCTTATCTGCAAAAGGTTCTTTTCCTCCGAGCAGATCGATAAGACCTTCCACATTATGCGGTACCAGCCAGAGATACTGCCAGGCGTTGCCTTCCGTGTAATCACTTCCCTCATGTCTTGAAAATGCCGGATCAAAAGGTGTTGTCCATTCTCCGCTGCTCAGTTTGCCGCGCATAAATCCTGTTTCAGGATCAAAATAATTCCTGAAGTTCTCCGACCGTTTGCTGAAATATGCAGCATCTTCAGTTTTTCCGAGTTTTCCGGCTGCAGCGGCAACTGACCAGTCGTCGATGGCAATTTCCAGAGCTTTGGCGACCGACTGTTGAATCTTGTCGGCAGGAATATATCCCAGCTTATCGTGGTATCCCATTCCGTCACGGTCATATATCGATGAAGCTTTCATGGCTTCAAATGCCAGTTCCCTGTCAAAATCGCCAATATCTTTCAGAATTGCTTCGGCGATGACCGGGATCGCATGATTTCCCACCATACAGAAAGTCTCATTACCATGAAGTTCCCATACAGGCAAAAGCTCTTCCTGCTTATAATGATCAAGCATTGATTTGACCATGTCATTTACACGAGGCTGCCGGATAATTGTAAACAGAGGATGAAGTGCCCTGTAGGTATCCCATAATGAGAATATTGTATAACGATTATACCCATTGGCCTTCATGACATCACCCTTTGTTCCCTTGAATTCACCATTGATGTCGGAGAAAAGCGATGGAGCTATCATGGTATGATACAGTGCTGTATAGAATACTGTTTTCTGATCAGCGTCATCAGATCTGATCCTTATTTTTGACAGTTCTTTTTCCCATGCATCAGAAGCTTCTTCCATTGCCTTTTCAAAATCCCATCCGGGTAAAGATGAATCAAGATTGGCTATTGCATTCTCAACGCTTACAGAAGAAACACCAACTTTAACAAGAACATCTTTTACCCCGAATTTCAGGTAGCCTACTGTTCTTTCCTCCCCTCCTACAGCCACAGTCTCAAAACCTTCAACCGGAACAGAAAACCTTGCTGCAAAATATACATGCTGATCTGCAGCCCATCCCGTGGATAAACGTGTACCGGTAACAAGAGAATTGTCAACGAGTGTTAATGATGTTTTATATGGTCTGTCCCAGTTGATGGCAAATCCCAGGTTTATAATTAATCCGGGCTCTGAATTTTCGGGGAAGGTATATCTGTGAAAGCCTGCCCGTTCTGTAACAGTCAGTTCAGCCTTTATATCATTATTCATTACTACTGAATAATAACCCGGTTCGGCATATTCATCTTCGTGTTTATATTTTGCTGAATTACGGGTAACAAAATCAGGATTTCTTTCACCCTTTATGAAAATAACTTTGGATGCAACAGGAAGAAAAGATATATCAGCCAGATCACCAATACCTGTCCCGCTAAGATGAAGGTGACTGAATCCGGCAATGACAGAATCGGAGTAATGATAACCGGAGCACCAGTCCCAGCCCTGGGTGCCGTTATCCGGACTAAGCTGAATCTGACCGAATGGCCATGCAGCCCCCGGGAAGGTATGACCATGATAATCCGTTCCTATAAAAGGATCAACATATTGTGTGAGTCTCTCATCACCGTCTTTCTCCTTATTTTGTCCGGCACAGGATGCCAGTAAAATCAAGACTCCCGGGAGTACTGAATATTTTAACATTTTATTATCCTGGAGTTATCTTATGCTATAAAGGCATAATGACATAATCGGCCTCATTCAGGAATTCAAGGCTTTTCTGGCAGCTGGTGAACTGATCGAAGTTATATTTTTCAACTTCCACAATACCATATTTCATGCCCGAGATATCTCTTGCAGCCCAGATCGACTTAAAATCCATCATTCCGCTTGCGCCTATTTCTTCCTTATCCTTGATATGCCAGAGTTCAAACCTGCCCGGATATTTTTTAAAATAATCAACAGGATCTTTCCCTCCCACAACGCACCAGTAAAGGTCGAGCTGGAACATGACTTTTGCAGGATCGGTATTCTGAAGCATGAAATCGTACATTATTGTATCTCCGTGAA
>DNOQ01000354.1:3531-4701 GCA_003501665.1 Bacteroidales bacterium
ATTGTTTCGGCATAATTTGTTTCATCAGGCAGCGGACGACTTGAATGTGAACTAAGGACAGGTAATCCGTTCTTATCGCAAAGTTCTTTAAAAGCGGCGGGGTCCATCCCATAAAACATTCCGTCGCGATATCCGGCTGGTTCAACAAATTTATAGCCCATTTTAGCTACTTTTTCAATTGCTGCAGGAACATCCTTTGTAATGGAATCGCGGATTGAATAGAGTTGTAATCCTATATTCTTTCCTGTTTTGCAGGAAGTAAACAAAGTTGATAAAGAGCCGGTTATGGCAACAATGATCAAAATGGCAATTAAGTTTCTTTTTTTCATTACTCTCAGGTTTTAAATTTCGTGAAATATACAAATTTATTTTTTTACAGGCGGCGCCTGGGGCGTTCAATAATCTTTAAGTAGAATTAGAACATATCCGGACTACCTGAACCGCGTAGCGGCGACCTGTTTGTAGAAAATTATATTTTAAATATCTTTGAGTTCCGAAGTCTCGTGTGCATTTTATTTATTGTAAATATTTTATAATTAGTGCTATGGCAAACACCTATACACAAATCTATCTTCATTTGGTATTTTCACCCATGGGGCGTGAAAATGTAATTTCATTAA
Organism: Bacteroidales bacterium; assembly: GCA_003501665.1. Classification (GTDB taxonomy): domain Bacteria; phylum Bacteroidota; class Bacteroidia; order Bacteroidales; family VadinHA17; genus LD21. The sequence continues at coordinate 4,152 of DNOQ01000354.1, forward strand.
AATATCAGGAAGAATTACAGAAGTATACAACTGGTATTATACAGAACAGAAAGCATAAACTTTTGGCAATTAAATATATGTCCGATCATGTTCATATATTTATCGGTTATAATCCCTCTCAGTCATTACCTGATCTGCTAAGAGATATTAAGGCAAATACATCAAATTTTATAAGGGATAAAAGATGGTTACCCGGTAAATTCCAATGGCAGGAAGGGTATGGTGCTTTTTCATACAGCCATTCACAAATAAATGATGTTATCCATTATATTAATAATCAGGATGAACATCACAGAAAGGCAACATTCAGGGATGAATATTTAAGATTATTAGAGAGATTTGATGTGGATTATGACCCAATATACCTGTTCGATTGGATATGATGATACAGGTCGCTCCTACGGAGCTCAGAAATCGAATACTACATCCTTCTACAAACAGGCCGCGCCTATGGCGCTAAGAAATAATTTAAAGGCATTTATCTACAACCAGCCGGCGCCTACAGCGTTCAATAATCTTTAAGTCGAATTAGGGAAACTCCGGACCACCC
>DNOQ01000101.1 GCA_003501665.1 Bacteroidales bacterium
TCCTTCAGCATTGCTCCACGCCAATGGAACCGGTGCCGGGCAGGGAAATGTAGTTTTTACAGGTGAGTATAAAAATACAGGACCGGGAAATCCTCCGGTCTCCGGTGCGGGGACACGGATGATGTGGTATCCCGACAAAGCGGCATTCAGAGCCGGGTATGTAGAAGCTAATCAATGGGATGCATCTAATATCGGATCTTTCTCGGGGGCAATAGGCTATTCCACCACTGCCTCCGGCAGATATTCAACCGCTTTCGGATATTCTACTATCGCTTCAGGAGATTATTCCACTGCCATAGGCTATTCCGCAACTGCTTCAGGAAGTCTGTCAATGTCTGTGGGTTATTCGACGACTGCTTCGGGTAGTTATTCCACAGCAAGAGGNNNNCCATCTTATTTTGAAACTGTAATCGGATGTTATAACAACACTTACACACCGGCCAGTTCCACTGCATGGAATGATGCAGACAGACTTTTTGTAATAAGTAACGGAACTTCCCACAGCTCACGCAGTAATGCTATAACTGTAATGAAAAACGGGAAAACAGGTATTGGTACAGCTAATCCGGGTTATAAACTGGATGTGGTTGGCGACAGGATCCGTCTTATTGAGTCAGGTACAAACGACTGGATTGCNNGGAGGAAGCCTTGTGATGCAAGGCGCAACCACCGATGAGAATATAATCATGAATCCGTCGATGAACAAGGTTGGGATAAGAACCTGGACTCCCCAGTATGATCTGGATGTGAACGGTAATATCCGTGCTATAGGGAGCGTATATTACGGTGGTACAACTACCACAACGGGGACTGCTTATAACAAACCTGACTATGTTTTCGGAGAAGAATATAATCTGTTAAAAACTGAAGATGTTGAGATATTCCTGAAAGAGAAAAGCCATCTTCCCTGGGTAAAATCCGTCGAACAGGAGAAACAGGAAAACGGGGGAGCCACTGATATGACACGAATGGCTTTCGAAACGCTCGAATCGGTAGAAAACCTTCAGCTTCAGATTATTCGCCAGCAAAACCTGATCATAGAGCAGAAGACAAAGATAGAAGCACTCGAATTACGTTTGTTAAAACTCGAGAGCTCGGTTAAATTGCAGCGTAACAAATAAATATTTCGAACATACCTTCAGACATAAATACCTGGCATTGCTACGATATAAATTTGACGTGTAGGGCAATTGTCGCGTAGAATTAATAAACTACTGTGATTTGATTATTGATAATCAGGCCGTAAAAATGTGATTATAATTTTAGAATCCTGATAACCTGAATTTAAAATCTATCCACATGAACCGATTTTACTTATTTATTTATATTCTTACTCTGGTACCTTTTAGCACGTCCTTATGTGAGGAGAAAAAGGTGCCGGGACTTCACCAACCGGTTGAAGTAATACGTGACCATTACGGGATCAATCATATTTATGCACACAACGAACATGATCTGTTCTTTTCGCAGGGTTATTGTGCTGCAAAGGACAGGCTTTTCCAGTTTGAGATCTGGCGGAGGCAAGCCACAGGAACAATTTCTGAACTTCTCGGCCGGCGCGAACTGAACAGGGATATCGGGGTACGGCTTTTTAAATTCAGAGGTAACCTCATTCAGGAATTAAATCACTATCATCCCAGAGGGGAAGAAATAATTACAGCTTTTACAAACGGAATTAATGCCTGTATAAGAGAAGTATTAAAAGATAAAAGCTCTCTTCCGTTAGAATTCAGGCTTCTTGGTATAGAGCCGGGATTATGGACTCCGGAAGTGGTTATTTCCAGACATCAGGCACTATCAGGAAATATAAATGATGAAATTCAAATCATGAAGCGTGTTGCCATATTGGGCCCGGCAAAGGTCAGGGAGCTTGGGGTATTTGAGCCCGGAGATCCGGTTCTGGAAATAGACCCCGAAGTAAAAGCAGAACTGATCCCCGATGATGTAATTGAATTGTATAATGCTTTCCGCCGCCCGTTCAATTTTCTTCCAGAAGACATAGTCCCTTCTTCACGAAATACTACGGGACACATTTCAATGTGTGAGAGCAGGACAAATTACAGGGTCCAGGTTCATGAGATTGAACAAATTGCTGCAGGAAGTAACAACTGGATAGTAAGCGGTGAACTTTCACAGAGCGGTTATCCCCTTCTGGCAAATGATCCTCACCGGGTGATAGTATCACCCTCATTGCGCTATATGGTACATCTTAATGCACCCGGATGGGATGTTATTGGCGGAGGTGAGCCGGTCATTCCTGGTGTTTCAATAGGGCATAATAACTTCGGAGCATGGGGGGTTACTGCTTTTTATAATGACCTTGAAGACCTCTATGTATATAAGCTGAATCCTCTTGATCAAAATCAATATGAATATCAGGGACATTGGGAGAATATGGTCATAATTAAAGATACAATAAAAGTGAAATCATCAGATGACGTTATTGTTGAGCACAGATACACCAGACACGGCCCGGTAACATGTGTTGATAAAGACAACAATACTGCTTATGCTATGCGTTGTGCCTGGAGGGAACCCGGCTGTTCACCATATCTTTCCGGTCTTCGGATTGATCAGGCGGAAAGCTGGGATGATTTCAGGAAAGCCTGCTCATATTGTTATATCCCTGGTTTGAATATGGTTTGGGCAGGCAGGGAAGGTGATATCGGATGGCAGGTAAGCAGTATTTCTCCCATACGCAAAAACTGGAGCGGACTGATCCCTGTGCCGGGTGATGGCCGATATGAATGGTCCGGTTATCTCCCCGTGTGGATGCTTCCAAATATTTCAAATCCTTCGAAAGGATATTGGGCAACTGCAAATCAGAATCTTACCCCGCTCAATTATGAATATAAAAATGTTATCGGACTGAATTTTGCAGATCCTTACAGGGCTGACAGGATTAATGAAGTGCTTGGATCAGGCAGGAAGCATAGTCTCTCCGATATGATGCGTCTTCAAACCGACTATCTTTCGGTTCCTGCACGAACACTGGTCCCACTTCTCTCAGATCTGAGATCGGATAATGCCAGGGCAGAAATTGCCAGAAGGCTTCTCTCAGGATGGGATTATTTTTTGTCTGATACTTCGATAGCTGCGGCAATTTACGTTGCATGGGAAAAAAGGATCATGGAGAGTATTCTTCCTTTATTTATTCCTGAAGAGGCCAGAAATCTTTACCCGTCTGTTCCCCTGAGGAAAGCGATCTCGTGGATTATATCTGCCAGGGTGGAGTTTGGTGTGAATTCAGTGGAAGGCAGGGACAAATTCCTTCTGAATTGTCTTCAGCAGGCAGTCACCGATCTGACGAAAAAGTTAGGACCCGATTTGAAAAAATGGATTTATGGACAGGCTCACTATCATCACACATTGATTAAACATCCGTTAAGTAATGCTGTTAATGAGAAAATAAGAAAAAGACTGGATTCAGGACCTCTGCCCAGAGGTGGCAACGGGTACACAGTGAATATGACCGGTAATACTGATAACCAGTTAAACGGCGCATCCTTCAGAATTGTCGTGGACACCAGGGATTGGGATTTGTCAATGTTTACAGGTACCCCCGGTCAGAGCGGAAATCCTGATAGCCCGTTTTACAACAATCTTTTTAAATTGTGGGCAAATGACCGGCACTTCCCTGTTTATTTCAGTCGTGGCATGATAGAGAAATCAGCATTCGGAAAAACGACATTGACCCCCTATTGAAGAAGAACAATAACTTATTGATATTTAATTGATTATCCTGTGTGTTATCGGGTCCTTTATTATCAGGTAATATTTCCCGGGAGGAACTGTTTTAATAATGAATGACTTCTCAAAAGGAGAAGGTATATAAGGTTTCTTACCATAGAATTTAGGAGCGCCGGGATAGATCTCCAGTTCTTCGGCAATCCTGAAATCAGGAGAAAACCTTTTACGGGGTTCTCTTCCATTATACTTATCGCTTAAATTTTCCGGTCGGTGGTTCAATAAGGTATCCGATATAAATACCGGATTAATATTATTGCTGTTATTCTCTTTTCTGAGATTTCTTAATACTTCTCTGGTAAAGATATCAGAGTCTTTTGTTACAATTTGTACTGATTTGTTTTTGCCCGGTTGCCCCGCTAACGATAACGGATATGTTAACAGAAACAGCAGAAGCAGAATTATTGGTTTCATGGCAGGCTGTTTATAGTTGAACTTATCGTATTTCAGTACTACAAAAATCATTCCGAATCAGTAAGATGTATGAA
>DNOQ01000208.1:0-3645 GCA_003501665.1 Bacteroidales bacterium
AGGTCAGATGTCATGAAGGTTCTGGATCCCCGCGAACCTAATCTGAAATTTCCTCATTCCGGAACTTTTTCTGCTAATCCTGTAACAATGACTGCCGGTTTTGTGGCAATGGATTTATTTGACCAGGAGGCGGTTTTAAAATTAAATGCCCTGACAAATAATGCTGTCAGTCAGATAAAAGAGGTTATCAGGCTTGCTGATGTTCCGGTTTCTGTTACAGGTGCCGGTTCGATGTTTCGCTTTCACTTAACACCAACACCACCAACCACTTATCGCGAGGCTTATCAAACAGAAGAAACCATTTCTGTTGTCAACGAACTTCTTGACTTTTTATATTTTAATGAAAAGATACTGATGGTGAATACCTTTTCCTGTATGTTTTCAACAGTATTGACTCAAAAAGAAGTAGACAGACTCTCTGAAGGGCTGTTACGTGCTTTTAATGCATTGAAACCTAAAATTGAAAAATTACACCAAAAATAATACTATGCATGAAGTATATATTTGCGATGCAATACGTACACCAATAGGGAAGTACGGCGGTGCTCTCTCTTCACTAAGGACAGATGATTTAGCGGCGATACCGCTAAAAGTAATCAAGGAGAGAAACCCGGAGATTAACTGGCTTGAAACAGATGATGTTATTCTGGGTTGCGCCAATCAGGCAGGAGAAGATAACAGAAATGTTGCCCGTATGGCACTTTTGCTAGCCGGTTATTCAGAATCAGTTTCAGGTGTTACAATAAATCGTTTATGCGGTTCAGGTATGGATGCTGTTGGTATTGCAGCGAGAGCAATCAGATCCGGCGAAGCAAACCTGATTATTGCCGGTGGTGTTGAAAGCATGTCAAGAGCCCCATTTGTGATGAGTAAAGCGACCGAAGCATTTTCAAGGTCAGCGGAAATATTTGATACAACTATCGGATGGCGTTTTATTAATAAAGAGTTTAAGAAAAAATTCGGCACTGATTTAATGATTGAAACAGCTGAAAATATAGCGTCAGAATACAAAATCAGCCGTGAAGGACAGGATAAGTTTGCTCATCATAGTCAGGAGAAAGCAGCCAACGCTCAAAAGAGCGGTCATTTTGCAGAAGAAATTGTTCCGGTCATTATCCCTGAGTCAAAAGGTGAAAACATTATAGTTGTTAAAGACGAACATCCAAAATTAACTTCTTTAGAAAAACTATCTTCTTTAAAACCCGTTGTTCATGAAAATGGTACTGTTACTGCCGGTAACTCTTCAGGTATTAACGATGGAGCAGCTGCATTAATAATTGCCTCGGAAAAGGCCATTAAAGAATTCAGTCTGAAGCCCAAAGCAAAAATACTCGGAGTTCAAACAGCCGGTGTACCTCCGAGGATTATGGGAATAGGTCCTGTCCCTGCTTCAAAAAAGCTGCTTGACCGTTTAGGATTAACGTTAAGCGATATTGATATTATTGAAATGAATGAAGCCTTTGCGGCACAATCGCTGGCCTGTATGCGTGAACTTGGATTAGAAGGTGATGATCCGAGAATTAATCCGCTTGGCGGTGCTATAGCAATTGGTCATCCGTTAGGCATGACAGGTGCAAGAATTGTAATCACCGCATATTATCAGTTACAACGTTCATCTGCGAAAAAAGCGCTTTGTACAATGTGTATCGGTGTTGGTCAGGGTATATCACTTGTTTTGGAAAAGGTCTGAGAATTCTATTACTGCATTCATCCGGACTAAATCAGATCCTGAGACAATCGTGTTTTTCACAGGCATTTTTACAGCCAAAGCCATTGAATATAATTATACAAGGAAAACCTTAATGTAATTCCCATTCCGAGTGCCATTGAATTTTTTGATACTATATCAAAAGTCTTTAAAGGAAGCTTTGCCTGTGCATTAATTCTTCTTTCTCTGATTGCTTTTATTTTTTTCTGTGCCACCAGTATAACGTTCACTAAATAACTTGACATTTTGAAAAATATTCTTATCTTTATGCCAAAAAAGCTATGGCATACAAGAAAAGAAGTAAGCTCATTTGTTCAGATAAAGACAAAGAGCTGTTAATTAGGGTATCAAGAAGTAAAACCGAAGAGTTCCGAAAAGTTCAACGTGCAAATATTTTTCTGCTTTACATTACAGAGACACCAGTGACAAAAATATCCAAAGCAGTGGGATTAAGTAGAGAGTCTGTCTATTCAAACATAGATAAGGCTCTGGCTTTCGGTCCTGTCGCAGCACTTGAAGATTTATCTGGCAGAGGCATAAATGCAGAAATAAGTGATGAAGATAAGTCATGGGTTATCAATCTGGCATGTTCCTCCCCCAAAGATTACGGTTATGCCTATGAATTGTGGACATACAATCTGTTGGCCAAACATATCAGAGAGGCATGTGAAGAGAAGGGTTATCCAAAATTAAAAAATGCAGGAAAAAGTCTTGTGCATGGCATTCTGGATAAAGCAGGTATAAAGCCTCATAAAATAACTTATTACCTTGAAAGAAGAGATAATAATTTTGAGGAAAAAATGGCCCAGGTGCTTGCTGTATATAAAGAGATAGAATTAATCAACATAAGTGAGGAACAAAAAGGCAAAGCGACATCTGAGAGAAAGCATACAACAGTATCTTTTGATGAAAAACCTGGTATACAAGCAATAAAAAATATTGCTGCACAATTATTGCCTGTCCCGGGTAGCCACAAAACAGTAAGCCGGGATTTTGAATATAAAAGACTGGGTACTGTAACTTTGCTTGCAGGAATCGATTTACATGATGGTACCGTAATACCTTTGGTTGAAACCAGACATAGAAGTGCGGAATTTATAAAATATTTACAGAAGCTTATTGAATATTATCCGCCGGATTGGAAAATAAGAATAATACTTGATAATCATTCGGCACATCGTTCGAAGGAAACGATGAATTTCTTAAATATTGTTCCCAATAAATTTGAATTCGTATTTACACCGACACATGGTTCCTGGTTAAATATGGTTGAGATGTTTTTCAGTAAAATCGCAAGAACATTTTTAAGACACATCAGGGTAGAAAGCAAGGCAGAGCTAAAGCAGCGTATATACCAGGGTATTGAAGAAATAAATCAGGAACCGGTTATTTTCAGGTGGAAGTACAAACTTGAGGAGAAAAAGATAGAATCAGAAATGTCAACTTAATTCATTAACGAACTACTAGTTATAAAAATAATTGATGCTCCTTTCCCGGTGGATTATGTAGGTTCTGCTGCAATAACAATTACAAAAGTGGAATTAAGGAAAGAAGGTGATGGTGAAAGTGACGGTTCCCCGTTTATAGTTGTATGGGAAGGATCTGAGAAATTTGACTTTATTCAGTTAAGGAACGGTAAGTTTGAAGAGTTACCTGAAATATCAATTCCACAGGGGAAGTATGATCTGGTAAGGATCTATGTGGAAGAGGCAAGGCTCGTAATAATAAGGGGCAGGCAACAGGACTATACAGGATTTTGCCTTACCTAAAAAGTAAAAGTCAATTGTCCGTTTTACGACCCGCCTGCAAGGCGGATTTCTATTTTTGTCAGGGATAATAAATAATGATGGTTATTCAGCCTTTTGTGAATCGGATTTTGTAGTTATATCTCCGGGTATTTTATTACGTTACATATCAGGGAAACCTGTTCAACAGAT
>DNOQ01000208.1:3670-4159 GCA_003501665.1 Bacteroidales bacterium
ATTGGCGTATTATTATAAGTCAATAATTCAGAATCATATTGACAGCACTCTCAGGTTTTATTATTAAAATTGTATAGCGATGGAGAATAAGCAGTTTTATATGATTTTTATTTCAGGACGGGTTCAGGGAGTCGGGTTCAGATGGAATGTTTCAAATGAAGCGATAATCAGGGGGATTACCGGTTTCGTTAAAAATTTATCCGATGGGAGTGTTTATATAGAAGCTGAAGGATATAAGGAACATTTGGATGCTTTTGTTGAATGGTGCAGAAGGGGACCTGGCCGTAGTGTTGTAAAATCAATTAAAGTTGAGTCTTCTCCTCCGGTTAATTATAGTGAATTCCGGATTGAACTATAGTATTGAAACAGGATTAAGATACATTGTTTTAAAGATAAATTTAAGGACTTATGGTGTAACTCACGGAATCTGGCTTTTTTTCACCCACTCACCCTTTAATTTTTGACCGGCAACAGCCTTTTTTGCTGCTT
>DNOQ01000310.1 GCA_003501665.1 Bacteroidales bacterium
GGGTATAAGGTGCATGGTATGCGGAATGCAGAAACTGATGACCGAGAACATTATCATTGAAATATGTTTCCTCATTCATCTTTTTCCCTTCAGATGGAAACCTGGTAAGCATTGCAGGCATTTCACTTTCTCCGGGAAGCATATTTGCCACTCTTTGTGCAAGTGATTGAGCAGCCTGAAGCGTAGAGGGTTTTTGAGAATATGTTCTGATCTTAACATAGTAGCTGCCTTTAAAGAAATTAATGGCTCCGTCCACATTATAGCCCTGTGAGCCGAGATTTATGAAATTGAATGAAGGGGAACGTTCCGATGAATATATCCCGAATGCCATCGTATGATTTTTATGCCTGTATATTTCGAGTTTTATTGTGTTCTTTCCCTTCTTATACTCCGCAACATGCAGATCCTGAAACCCAAGGGCAAGAAATCCGTCAGCTGCCCCGTTAATAAAATCCCATAAATTATCGGGATAATAAACAGGATATTCTGTAAGCTTTCTGAAACCTTTAAGGTCGGGAAACATAACATTCTGTCCTGAAGTAACTGTTGTTACTATTACAAACAGAATAAAAGTCACAAGTTTATGCTTCATTATCCTAAATTATATTTTCAGGCCAGAAAATCAAATGGAACTTTTTGGAGCCTTGTTATATCAGCAATTTTCCCCCTGATGGCAAAATTTCTGAAGCATTTAATATTACATTCATCACAATCGCTGCATGGATCCTCAGGTATCTGAAGTTCTTCCAGCAGGCTTTTTGCCATAGCCGGATTTCCATATCCATAAGCATACATACAGGCACGCATCAGGTCCCTTACCGGAAGATTTTTTGCACAGCCCGCGGTACACTGGTTACAGCCTGAGCATATCAGGCCCGGTTCATCAATTGAAGCAATAAGTTCAACTTTCTCCTGATCGGTGAGGGTAAAATCCTCCATTATCTTCGAGTTCATCTCGAGTTGATCAAAAGCAGTCATACCCGGGATTGTAGTATGAATATCGGGATTCTGCAATACCCATTTAAGCGCAGCCTGTGCATTTACAGGCTTTGTTCTCTCCCTGTCGAGAAATCCTCCTGCCACCGTTTTCATTGCCACAATCCCGATCCCCGCGGATGCGGCTTTTTTAATTGCTGCATTCAGTTCGGGAATGAATGCAAGCCTGTAATTATATTGTGTCAGGATAACATCCCATACATCCTGATCAGCTGCAGCATCTATCACCGCAGGTTCATTCCTGTGAGTAGAAAAACCAATGAATTTAATTTTGCCTTCCTGCCTGAGCTTCTTTACGGTATTAATAATAGGCTTATAATCAAGAAATTCCGTATTACTTATATCATGCACGTAAAGGATATCGACATAATCCATTTTAAGTCTCGACATGCTTGTATTGAACAATTCCATGAATCTTTCGGGAGTTGCCTGATCGGTAGGCTTTCCTTCCCTGTCAGTCGAAGATTTGACTTTAGTTGATAGTATGAATGAATCTCTGGGATAATCCTTAAATAGATTACCGAGCATGATCTCGCTGTTTCCCCCAAGGTATCCGTTGGCTGTATCAAACAGCCTCATTCCCTTATCGTGAGCAGCTCTGCAAAGGTTTGCATTATCGGAGCGCATAACACCAAAGCTTACAACAGGCACCTTAAGCCCTGTTTTGCCGAGCGTTCTGTAAATAATGTTCCTCTCCTGCACCGGTGAAGATAAAATTACAGGTGATATAGCAACAGCTCCTGCACCTGCAATCCCTTTTTTGAGGAATCCGCGTCTGCTAATTTTTACCATTTTCCCGTTATTTTAAGTTTCTGATTCTTATTTCAATTCTTGTATCTTTCAATAATTGTACCAGTTTCCCGGTATCTGTTTCGCCGTAATGATAGGGATATAATATCGCCGGTTTAAAGGCAATTGCTGCATCCGCCACCATTTCGGGAGTCATTGTATAAGGAAGATTCATCGGAAGAAAAGCCACNNATACCTGCGCCTTTAGGATGAAACGGCTGCCCGGGAGATCTCATGTTTACAATGTTGTAAGCAGGTACGGCTTCAATAACCAGATTGCCGACACTCCTTCTATCACCGGCATCCATTGCCTGAGCCCATTTTATTTGTGATGCCGAATTCCTGTTGGAAATCATAACTGTCCCGTCTTTCCTCAGTTCAGCAATCAGTTTCGGATCAAGATGATCATAATGTTCATGTGTAACAAGTATCAGATCAGCTTTGGGCAGGTTCTTATAATTTCCCGAACTGCTTACTGGATCAATATGAATGCAGAAATCATTCACTTTGAACATCAGCGATCCGTGTCCTATAAAATACATTTCAACATCGCCTGCTGAAGTTTTCAGTTTATCAGCAGCATATGAATCCTGAGATTTTGCAACTGTAGTCATGGTCACAAAGGTTAAAATGATTGAAATTTGCTTAATTCTTTTCATGTATACCGGTTTGTTTATCCAATAAAAACATACATAAAAGTAGTAATCTTATGCTTTTTATCAAATTTCTATTGACAATGCACGGTTAAATTAAGTAAATTTAATAACTTGGCTGATGTTTTAGGTTAATGGATCAATCATTTAACATTGATACATTCAGGGTATATAAAAAAGTCATTGTGTCTGCTAATTTTTCTGCTAATCACCAGTCTTGTTAAGGGTCAGTCCGTAAACACAAGGAGGATCTCTTTTGAAAGCGAAAAACAGAAAAATGGAATAGTTGCTTCAGGGCGCTCGATAGTTATCTATTATTCGCTACCTGAAATCAATCTTATTAATATTAAAAATGATAACGGATCATTCTACAGAATCAGCGCTCCCGGGCATACCATTACATCAGAGCCCGGCAGACCCGAACTTCCCGTATTCAGCAAACTGATATCAATACCGGGAGAGTGCAAATACAGAGTCAGAATAACTGATGTAAGAACAGAAAAAATAAATCCCGGAAGAAAGAATATTGAAGGAATACTTTTCCCCGCGCAGGAAGGTGAAACCAAAGCGCCGCAGACAAAGAAACCGGAATTTGCGATCGACAGAAATGTTTATTCTTCACGTAATTTACTTCCCTCAGATACTGTATCAATCGAAGCAATCGGTACTTTAAGAGGGAAAAATATAGGGAACCTCCGCATATCGCCGGTAAGGTATAATCCCCGTTCAAATTTTCTTGAGGTAATCACATCAATGAAAATTGAGATCTGGTTCACCGGATCAGAAAGAACCTCAAAATCCTTTCCCGAATCGGAAATCTTCCGCAAAACACTCAGCAAAGGGATACTTAACTATAATGAAAGCTCTGACGTTCAGACCTTTTCCGATAAGCCCATAAGAATGGTGATACTGACAGACACTTCTTTCAGACGTCATCTTGAACCATTTATAAAATGGAAAACCATTAAGGGATTTAAACTTGATATATTATACAAAGGTATGGAGTATGCCGGAGAAACTTACACCGATATCAAAAACAGCCTTACCGGATTATACGAATCATCAACTCCCGACAATCCACCCCCTGAATATCTTCTCATTGTTGGCAATACTTCAAAAATACCATATTACGGTAACGACAATGTTACAGACATGTATTACGGCGAATTCGACGGAAATGGCGATTATTTTCCCGAGATGTTCATAGGAAGACTGCCGGTTGCAGATACGAATGAACTTAAAAATGTGGTCGAAAAAATGATCAGATATGAGAAATTTGAATATGCCGACACCAACAGGTTCCATTCAAATGCAATGATCACCTCGGGATATGATGCCAGCTATGCCAACTATATGAACGGGCATATCAAATATGCAATAAACAATTATCTGACCCCCGGAAATAATATTAATGAATATCATTTCTATTATCCGCAGACTCAGGTAACACATAAGGATTCAGTTATTAAGCTTATAAACAAAGGAATGTCGTTTGTGAATTACACCGGCCACGGATCGGCAACTGCGTGGCTTCATATCAATATCGACACTTCGGATGTCCGTAAGCTGATTAACAGAAATATGTATCCCTTTATTATAAGCAATGCCTGCCTGACTTCCAGATTCAATATGAGATCGCTTGGAAACAGAATGGTGTTGTCAAAGGAAAGAGGAGCCATAGGATTTATAGGTTGCTCCAACGACTCATACTGGAACGAGGATTTTTACTGGGCCGTTGGTCTTTGCACTCCATCGGATAATCCGACCTATGAAACATCAGGCCTGGGTGCTCTTGACAGGTTGTTCCATACACACGGTGAACCCATGAGTGACTGGTATACCACAATGGGTCAGATAGTTTATTCGGGTAACCTTTCAGTAAGCGAAAGCACAAGTTCACGCAAAAAGTACTATTGGGAAACATACAACCTTGTGGGCGATCCAAGTATGATCCCTGTTATCGGCACTCCTGTTTCGTTCAAAACACAATTCCCTGACACTTTGCCAAATGGAATCAGATCGTGGTCGTTTATAACTGACCCGGGCTCTTATGCTGCCGTTTCCCGTTCAGGCAAACTGTGGGATGCATCACACGCAAGCCCTTCAGGAACGGTGCTTCTTAAAATGCCCGGAATATCAGAAGATTCGTGCCTGTTGGTAATCACGGGACAAAATAAAATTCCCCTGATCAAAACAATTTACTTTTCGAGAATAACAGAGGAATACATTAATCTGACTGAATCAACAATAAATGATGCTTCTGGTAACAACAACGGTAAGGCCGACTTTGGTGAAACTCTTTCCATCGACCTGAAAATAGCCAATCTGGGTGAAACTGATGCACGTAACCTGTATGCAAAAATATTTTCAAAATCTGAATATGTTACAATTCTCATTGACTCGGTGATGCTTGGGGATCTTCCCGCGGGATCGGAAAAAGTTTTAAGCAACAAGCTGTTTGTCAGGATTTCCGACAATATTAAAGATAAAAGCATAGTTTCTCTGGATATTATTCTGACTGATGATATTTTGTCATTTCACTTTAAAATGGATTTCCTGATACATGCACCCCAGCTTGATATACTCAGCTGCTACCTGAATGATTCCGCTACGGGCAATGGCGATCAGATTGCGAATCCTGGTGAGACATTCAACCTGATATTTACCGTTAAAAATGACGGAAGCAGCAGTATTTCCGGCAAATTATCAGTATCGAGCCCGGACGCTGAAATCACAATTCTTGAACCTACCAAGAATTCCGGATTGCTCCATGATGGTATTCTTACTGAAATACCGGTGCTTGTAAAACTTGCCCATAATGTGAAATCAGGTGCCACAATTATTGTCAGGACAACTTTGAACTGCGGTCCGTATAATGTTGAAAGGGAGTTCTCATTCAGGGTCGGCAAAATAAGGGAATCATTTGAATCTTCATCATTAAGGGTATTTCCCTGGATCAATGTAAGTCCAAAGCCATGGGTTATCACCGATAATGGCGCCTTCGACGGTCATTTATCAGCACGCTCCGGAACCATAGGCCATAACGAGTCTTCATCACTTATTATAAAAACCTGTTACGAGACTTCTGATTCGCTGAAGTTTTATTATCATGTTTCTTCAGAAACCAATTATGATTTCCTTGCTTTCTATCTGAATGATACTGAATTGTTCCGTAAATCGGGGGAGACTCTGTGGGAAAAGAAAGTCATACCCGTGCCGGCAGGATACCACAAGATGGAATGGCGTTATAAGAAGGACCAGTCTGTTTCTCAGGGCAGAGATTATGCCATGATCGATATGATAGATTTTGCAGGACCCGGAGGAGTTACCTATGTCGAGAAAGATATTGTAACAGGAAGGATCATCAGTCCGGTTCAGAAAGATAAAACAGGCAGGGAAAAAGTAACCGTCAGGGTTCTTAATGTCGGACCCGATACCATCAACGGATTTAACATGGCCTATACAATCAATGACGGAATACCTGTCCGGCAGCATTTTAATGATACCCTGATCCCATTCGGAGATTCCGTAACCGTAACTTTCAATACTTATGCAGATCTCTCACGTTATGGTCTTTATGATCTGGTAACATACGGTTATGACAATGACGATGATTACCTTCTGAATGATACATTAAGGATCAGCATTGAGAATACCAGTATTGATGAACCCATATCGGTATTTCCTAATCCTTTTGATTCAGAACTCAAATTTGTAATAAATTCGGAAGTTGATGCAACAGCCCGGATAAGCCTGATCAGCACATCAGGAAAGAAACTAATTTATTTTGAAAAAGTTATCATACCCGGAACGAATGATGACATTATAAAAACCTACAATCTCCCTCCGGCTGTGTACTACCTCAGAATTGAATATAATGGATTCATTAAAGTCATTCCTGTAATAAAAGCCAGACCCTGATACTTTTTTATCAAGGCAGAAACGATTAGCTTTAGGGGCAAAAAACACCACTATGACATCTGTTGTTCCAACCAGAGAAACAGCTCTTGAGTTGTTTCTTAAATACAATAAGAGTGAAAGTCTTTTAAAACATGCTCTTGCAGTAGAAGGAGTAATGAGGTATATGGCACGAAAAACGGGTGAGGACGAAGAAAAATGGGGTATTATAGGATTGATTCATGATCTCGATTATGAATCATATCCCGAACAGCATTGCACCATGACAAAAAAGATATTAGAGGAGAATAACTGGCCGGAAGAATATATAAGGGCAGTTTTGAGCCATGGATGGGGACTAGCTTCGGATGTTGAGCCGGTAACATTGCTCGAGAAGACGATATTTGCAATGGACGAACTGACAGGATTGGTTGCTACCAGTGCACTGGTAAGACCATCCAAGAGTGTGCTTGACATGGAGGCAAAGTCGGTAAAAAAGAAGTGGAACGATAAGAGGTTTGCCGCGGGCGTCGACAGATCCATTATCGAAAAGGGAGCTGTAATGCTTGCAGTTACACTTGACGAACTGATCACCGATTGTATAATGGGAATGAGGGAAGTGGCTGAGCAGATCGGGTTAAAGGGGAATATTAACTGATTAAAAAAAATCTTCGTATTAAAATACGTTTTTTAATACGTATTTTAATACGAAGATCATTATTGACACTCCGGTTTCTAGAGTTGCCTGATTTTTATATTCCTGAACCATACATCATTACCATGATCCTGCAGGCCAATATAGCCTTCTTTTGCAGTATTGATGAACCATGGCCAGTCGGCAAATTTGGAATTGGCGCACATTCTTTTCCAGTCGTCGGTCCACAGATGGAATTCAACAACATTTGCCCCATTCTGGTTAAAAACGACTGTACCCTGATAAACAAGAATTTTTACCGAGTTCCATTGTCCGGCAGGTTTTGTATTCTGGGGTTTTGCAGGAATAAGGTCATAGAGGGATCCGGCCATACGGTTACCGTTAACACCGAGTTTTGCATCCGGATGTCTGTCATTATCCAGGATTTGCATCTCAGGTGAAGATTTATAGATCGGTTCATCGGGTATCTCCTGGGCAAGGATGAATATTCCGCTGTTCCCTCCTTCGGATATTTTCCATTCAAGGGCAAGTTCGAAATTGCTTAGTTTTTTATCATAAATGATATCACCACCTCCGCCTGCTTCGCCACCTCCGGAACCGATACAGCGAAGGGTTCCGTCAACAACCTCCCATCCTCTTTCGGGGAAAGTGGTTTTATTATAGCCACGCCAGCCGGTTGTGGTTTTACCGTCAAAGATAGTTGTCCAGTTTTCTCCTGCAGCGCTTTTCTTTTTGCCTGAAGATGCACATGATGAAACCGCCATCACAATAATTATTGACAGAATGATATTATACCATTTCATATGAAAATAATATTATTATGTTATTGAAAGTAGAATCGCGATGCATCGCGATTCTACTACGATTGTTTTATTATTTTGATTATACCGGCATGGCGGGTAATGACCATCCGCTGCGGTATTCATGTTTGATCATTTCAGATGCAAATTGTTTTGCATTCATCGGATCGGTCCACTTTTTGTTGAATGTGGGATGTCCGTCAGCAATTGAAAATGCATCTTCGATACATATTCTGACAGTTTCGGAATCGGTGAGATTTGTGAATTCCATCCTTTCACCGTTCCATTCGAGTTCCTTATTAAGGCCCTGAAGTCTGACAGCAAGAACACCCATAACAACCATTTCATTGAACGGTCCTGCTTCAGCGAAATCGGATTTGGTCATGACTCTGCTTTCGGGGCTCTCTTTACATGCACGTACCCAGTCCATTTCGTGAGATACTTTTTCAGGAAGTCTGCGTTCTGTTTTCGGAGCTACCGGTACTCTTCCGGAAAGAAGCCAAGGATCTCTTCCGTAGCAACCACAAATGAGTTTATCTTTCGTACCGTGGAATATTACGCCGCCGCCACCGTTATTCATATCTTTTCCGGCCGGCCATCCTGTGGGTTTAGGAGGTTGCAGACCACCGTCGTACCATATTACCTCAACCTCCGGAAGTTTCATTTTGGCTCTCCGGTCGGTTACTCTTGCCGGATAAACAAGCTTAACCATCTGAGCATTGGGAGCACAATCGGCAAGAAGTAGTGTTGAGCTTCCCTGGGCTTTAATTGGATACTGAAGTTTAAGACCCTTGAATACCGGATGAAGAATATGGCATGCCATATCACCCAATGCACCTGTACCGAAATCCCACCAGCCTCTCCAGTTCCAGGGATGATAAATGCTGTGGTATGGACGCATCGGAGCCGGACCGATAAAAAGATCCCAGTTAAGAGTTTCCGGAGGCCATTCTCCTTTTGCAGGGCGGTTCAGACCCTGAGGCCAGATCGGACGGTCTGTAAATGATTCCACCCTTGCAACGTCACCTATCTCTCCGTTCTGCAACCACTCAACAGTAAGATTTACACCCTCACCTGATGAACCCTGGTTCCCCATTTGTGTGGCAACCTTGTGTTTTGCAGCAAGTTTAGTAAGAAGCCTCGATTCATACACTGTATGTGTGAGAGGTTTCTGAACAAAAACATGTTTACCCATTGTCATGGCAGTGGCAGCAATGATGGCATGGGTGTGATCAGAGGTTGCAACTATAACTGCATCGATCGATTTTCCCATCTCATCATACATCTTACGCCAATCCCAGTACTTTTTTGCATTGGGGTAAGCATCAAATACTTTTTTGGAATATGCCCAGTCAACATCGCACAGAGCAACCAGATTCTCTGTCGGGGCAACAGCTCTCATGTTGCTGTTTCCCATACCTCCTATACCAGCGACAGCTATATTGAGCTTGTCGCTGGGCGCTGTTTTTCCGAGACCGCTGATAACGGAGCCGGGAAGGATCGTGAATCCGGCAGCAACTGCACCCGTTGTTCCGATAAAAGAACGGCGCGTAATGTTTTTAGATTCGTCTTTCATTTTCAGGTAGATTTAATATTAATTAATGAAGTTTAAGTTATCTTATTTGATCATAAAAGTAATAATTTAACTGTTATTTCAATATGTCCTTAATTAATTTTCAACTGTTACAATTCTCTTATCCATATATTCCGGTATCCTACGGGATTACCATGATCCTGTAGCTCCAGCGGCCCGTCTCCGTGATTTTTGACGGAGTATTCCGGCATCCCTATATAAAGTGTCGGACCTCTGAGACTTACATTATTCTGGATCAATACGCCGTTATGCAGAACCGTAACACGTGGAGGTGTGAAATATGTTGTTGTATCGCTGGCAAAACGTGGTGCTGTATAGATTATATCATATGATTGCCATTCACCCGGTTTCCTGCAGGCATTAACCAGCGGGGCATACTGTTTGTAAAGGCTGCCTGCCTGTCCGTTCCTGTATGTTTTGTTATTATAACTGTCGAGCACCTGGACTTCATAAAGCCCCTGAAGATATACGCCGCTGTTGCCTCTGCCCTGACCTTCACCTGACACCTCTGCCGGAGCTCTCCATTCAATATGGAGCTGAAAATCGTTAAACTTACGCTTTGTCCTGATAGCTCCTGAACCCTTTACACATACCAGGGCACCATCCTGAAGTATCCATTTTGTAGGATTTCCCTGGCTGTCTTCCCATTCGAGGTTAATGATTTCAGCTGTACCGTCAAGCAGGATAATGGCATCGGATGGAGGCATTTCCGGTTGATCGCCTGGTATTATAACTTTAACTTCAGGTTCCATAATTTCTGTCATCTGCGGAGTCATCCTGGCAGGATATTCCTGCTTTTGTCCGGATGCACCCGGAGTAGCAGGCCTTTGCTGGGGCTGCTGGGCATAGCATAAGGCAGCAGTTAAGAAAGCTATTCCTGTAATTAATGTTATTTTCATTTGTCTGATAGATTGTATTAGTTAATAATCAATTATTTGATCTTACGAATCAGTATAATTCATTCCAATGATCCGGATCCAAAACAATTTTTAAAAATAATAATATTGCGTGATTATCCAGTAAAAAAGAAATGATTTTGGCTTTAGCTTAAAAAACCATAAATTGCCTGAAACAATTTATGATGAAAGAGAACTATTTAAGCCTTGATCCTCATGATCAGCAGGGGATAATGAAAATCTTACAGGTGATATTCGGAATAATATGCATCGCGGTAACTTTATACTATATTATAACAGGTATAAGATCTGATCAGTCAAGGCTCACTGTGTGGATAGGTATTCTTTTCCTGCTTATTTTCGGCATTTACCTGATCTTGTCAGGCTTGGGGAAAACAAAAAAATACTTCAGGACCCGTCAGAACAGTATTTCATTCAAGCAACACTCGGTACTTCCTGCAGTCAGTTTATTAGCCAGCAACATTGAAAGGATCGAAATATACCCTTTAAGCATTAAATTTTTCATAAAGGGCAGGAATAAGTTCATCTTCAGATTTGGAATCAGCTACCCCGAAATAATCGACCCGGTTAAGCAGGAGGTTATTGGATTCGCCGGATCCAAAAATATCGAGATTGAAATTATGGACGAGGAGATATGAGGCACAGAGCCAGTAGTGAGTAGTTGCCAACTGCCAACTGCCAATTGCCAACTTGAAAATAGGCTATGAGAGGTGAGCGGTGAGTGGTGAGAGGTGAGTGGTG
>DNOQ01000381.1 GCA_003501665.1 Bacteroidales bacterium
ATGACTATTGACCGGTATGGTATGGAAGGCAATACAGGCGGGGTAATCTCGATGCGAAACATAGTTCCGAATTATGGTCAGCCCGGACTTATAAAAACTCCTAACGGGGCAAACGGTATGTCTGATGCAGCAGCTCTGGAGATCGGACTTGTTGAAAAATATGGCAGAGGTGTTGCAAGAATCCGGCCATCATGGTATTCCCAGAAAAGTGTCTGGGTATTAGATGGTGTTGAAGATACGCTCGATTACCGTCACCGGACTGATAATGGTAACTGGATAACCATGGAGAAATTGCTCTATAATAACCCTGCTCTTAAAAAGAGTGGTAATGTATGGTTTGGAAAGAACCTGCAGCTATACAGCAGCACCGGGACACTTTTATGTCTGGATACAATCAGGACGTGGTTCAGCTGGCCACATTATAAAGTTTGGGTACCTGACCCTGACCGGGTTCAGCCACAGGGTGGACCCGGTGACTGGTATATTTATCGCCTTGCAGAAACCTACCTTCTCAGAGCAGAAGCCTATATCTGGAAGGGAGAATGGCAAAAAGCCGCCGATGATATCAATACAATAAGGCAAAGGGCAAATGCTCAGTACATTTATACTGCCAGTGATATGGAAAACCTGCAGATTGGTGCGGTTCTGGATGAAAGAGACCGTGAATTACATTATGAAGAGCTCCGTAAAGTTGAACTGACACGAATTGCGGTTATCTATGCCCGGACAGGTATCAAATGTTATAATGGAAAAACTTACAGCATGAGCAGCCTGACAGAAAATAATTTCTGGTATGACAGGGTAAACGAAAAGAGTGATTTTTATAATAAACCCAATGCAAGAACCCCTTACGGAAACTATTTTACCTGTTCACCTCATCATATCTTCTGGCCGATACCTTCTTACGCCATAAATTCCAATACAGGAGGTATCATTAATCAGAATAAAGGTTATCCGGGAACAGAAAGGAATGTTACACCTCTTGTTTATGACGGTGAATAGAATAGACTGATCAGATTCTCTGCACAACCTTTTATCCGGGTTGTGCAGATTTCAGAGTATTCAGATGAGAATATTAATATTGATTTTTGTTGTTGTCGGAGTAAATTCGTTTATATCTCCTGATAGCATGTCATGTCCTGTTCCTGTTTTCAGATATGCTCTGGAATACTGGGATGCTGCTCCTTACAGGGTGGAGATTTTTTATAAAAATTCCCTTGAATCCGAAGAGGAAGAGTTGTTAATTTATTTTCTGAGAACATCTGATGGCAGTGATATAAAAGCAAATCTGGAAATAAGGAAAATTGATATTCAAGGGAAAACAGACGATGCTACACGAAATTATATCAGTAATTTATCTCCGGCCATGCTTCCCCGGATGGTACTCCGTTATCCGTATATAAGCGGAAATAATAATATTGTCTGGTCAGGTTCTTTAAATAAGGTGAATATTGATCAGTTACTTAATTCACCTGCACGTAAGAATATTGCAGAAAAACTTGCACGGGAAACCACAGCTGTGTGGATCTTGTTGGAAAGCGGTGACAGAAGGAAAGACCAGGCTGCATTTGATGTGCTTGAGAGAGAATTAAGACGTCTTGAACAAACGCTGCAATTGCCTGATCCGGAATTGTGGTGGGATCATTCCAAAGGTACTCCGGTAGAAAAACTTCACGGGATAAATTTCAATATAGTTAGATTATCCCGCAACGACCCGCGGGAAGAATACCTTGTTAACATGCTGCTAAATAGTGAAAGAGACCTTACCGGATTTGATGCCGAACCAATTGTATTTCCTGTTTATGGTCGTGGTATTATACTTTATTCCATTGTGGGTAAGGGAATTAATGATTGGAATATAGGAGAAGCAGCAGCATTTATTACAGGACCATGTTCCTGCCAGGCAAGACTGCTCAATCCCGGGATTGATCTGTTGATATCCATGGATTGGGATAAAATTATTGAGAATTTAACGGATTTGAACATCGCGAATCCTTTGAGCGGAATCGGAGATTTTACCGGCAGGGAAGAGGAAGCCAGACGATTACTGGAATCGGCAACCGTTAAACGTATGGGGAACGAAAATATAAAAGTTCCAGTTATCATTACTGATTCGGGAAAAGCTGTATACCGGGATATTGAAGACAATAATAGACGCAAAGTTCTCAATGAAGTAATTACTAAAGGTGTAAGCGACAGATCCGGGGATGTAAAAAAAACAGCGTTTAGTGAAGAAGAAGAGGAGCATGATATGCTTAAACACCCTGAGCAGTCTGATGATAACAGCCACCAGGCGGCTTTTGGGAACAATAGTAAGAGAAGTAACTTTCTGAAGATGCCTGTAGTGATCTTTACAGGTATAATTGTACTTGTATTGCTGACCGGTGTTTTTTTATACAGGAAGGCTGTTAAATAGAAACAGCATTTTTAAAATATAACAGTTAAATGAATATCCGGAAGATCATAAAAAGGGAACTGGAGCATAAAAAATATGGATTCATTACCGGAGTCCTGTCCCTTGTTATTGCAACAGCAGGATTCATCGCTGTAATAATAATACTCAGAGGTGATGAATTAGCTGTCGGTCAGATGCTTATTGAAAAAGAGAGGCAGCTGAGAGAAGAAATGCTCCGCCTCGAAGATGATTACAGGATAATTATGCGTAAAATGGGTTATAATGTCCTTATTATTAACAGTGAACAGAATATACCGGAGCTTGAAAGAAACGGATTTGCCACAACCTATCTGGATTACGAGGATGTTTGGAAAATTGCTGAAAGCGGTATTAAGACATTAAACCATCTTCTTCCGGTTTTACAGGAAAAAATTTACTGGAAAGAAAAAAGCGCTGATATTTTTTTAACGGGTATCAGGGGACAGGTTCCAGTATATAGTAAACCTGAACATTTGACCGACGATCATGAATACCGTTCACCCATAATGGAAAGAGTACCTGAAGGCAAGGCCGACCTTGGAGAAGAGATAGCTGTTTCATTGAACCTCCGACCCGGTGATAAGATAATAATCCGAGGTGAAGAATTTGAAGTTAACAAAGTATACTCAAGGCGGGGGACAAAAGATGATATGAGTGTATGGATATCTCTTGACAAAGCACAGATCATCCTTGGCAGACCGGGTAAAATAAACGGTATCCTGGCTCTTGAATGTGTGTGTGCCATGGATATGCTGGGTAAGGTTAAAGATGAAGTTCAGGCTATCCTTCCCCATACAAAAGTTTTTGAATTCAGCTCACTTATCGCTGCCCGTGCTGATGTCAGAAAAAGAGCTGCTGAATTGCATAAAGAAGTATTGAGAGCTGAAATGGCACATCAGATGGAATTGAGAAGGGAGAAAGAAAGGTCAGCCTCTATCCTTGTGACAGTTCTGTTAGCAGGAGCATCGGTTTGGATTTTTATTCTGATATTGAACAATGTTCGTGAAAGAAAACATGAGATCGGAATTCTGCGCGCAATTGGCTTCAGACGGCATCAGGTGCTTCAGATCTTTATGGGAAAGGCTCTGTTGATGGGACTTGCAGGAGGAATTATCGGATCTCTGACAGGCTTGTGTCTGGGTATATGGTGGAGCGGCATTGAACTATCATTTTCCGGATTTCAAAGCCTTTCCGGTTTTTCAATTATTGTGGCAGGGTTATTACTGGCACCAACTTTGGCTCTTACTGCAGGATTCATACCCTCTGTAATGGCAGCTAACCAGGATCCGGCAATTATTCTGAATGAACAGTAGAAAAATATAGACTGGAGGCTGGAACAGGGTAATGATAATTAGTGTTTGTCTTTAAAGTG
>DNOQ01000289.1 GCA_003501665.1 Bacteroidales bacterium
ATTTACCAAAAAACCCGTTGAGTTTATTCATCGCCTGTTCCACATATTCAGGAACATAATAAGTTTGAATGTGGGTAGCTCCCGGTATCAGAAATAATTCCTTCTCCTTAGTGCCTGTCGCAAGATTGAATGCGTTCTCGGTCATGTAGTAGGTGTCGGCTTTGCTTCCCGCCATCATCAGCAAGGGCTGGTTGATTAAATCCATATTTGTGGCGGCATCAAATGCCATCAAATCGAGCAGGCTGCTCATGGTATACCTGAAAGTGGAATTGGGGTGCGCATGGGTTCTGTTGTAATAATAATGGCCTTCACGATACAGATCAAATGGCATTCCGTCCGCCATTTCATCGGTCGTTTCTGTATCGGCAGCATAAAGTGTTTCACCACCTGCCGCTTCTTTTGCACGGGCTTCTGAAGCCTGTTTTAACCGTTCCTGAATGGTGGNNTGGCCACGGCTTTAAAACGTTTATCGGTTTGAGCAGCCGCTAATGAATAGCCTCCGCCGCCGCAGACGCCCAATAAGCCAAGGCGGCTGGCATCTGTTCCTGCGTATTGGGTGATAAAATCTACCATTCCTCGGATGTCCTCAATACGGTTGGCCGGTTTGTCGACATTACGCGGCTCTCCGCCGCTTGCTCCCTGGTACGACGCATCGGCAGCAATAGTGATATAACCCGATCCTGCCAGACGTTGTGCGTATAATCCGGCAACTTGCTCCTTAACTCCTCCGTTGGGATGAGCCACCACCACTGCCGGATATTTCTTTGACGGGTCATAGCTGGCAGGAGTGTAAATATTAGCAGAAATATTTATTCCATTCAATTTATAGGTTACAGGATGGATATTCACTTTACCCGGCACATTTTCTGTAATGGCATCCTGATAAACAAGTCCAAAAGAATTATCAACTTTGGATTGACCTGATACAATGATGCTTGCCGATATAAACATAACTGTTAAATAAAAGTGTATTAAATTTCTTTTCATTTTAATCGCCTCTCTTGACTGTTTTAATTTTTTTCACATTAATTATTACAAATCAGTAAATGTTTTAATCACTTGTCCAACCCTTTTTCCTTTAACCAGGCCGACAACAAGTCTGCTATCTCCACATTGTTCAGATCCGAGAATGGGAAATGGGTATTGCCCTTTATTCCTGTTTCAGGCAAATGCACTACTGTTACATCGCCACCGTGCCGGTTTACAGCATCCCTCCACAGTCTCGCCATTTCAAGGCGTGCCCGCCATCCATCCTGGTCCGGGTTATCCATTGGTTTATCGGGAATAAAATCACCATAGTAAATAATTACCGGGATTTTAGTAAGCTTTATAAAATCTGACAGAGGCACTCCAAAAGCGGCGAGTGTACCACCGGCCATTAGTATAGGTGCAGGAACTTCTCCTTCCGGAAACAGAAAGCCGCTTCCAGGCTCATACGAGACTATGGCTTTTACATTCTGATTTTTGATTGCGGTAAGCCATCCCATTCCTCCTGAATGTGAATGTGTTACCAGAATTGCCGATCCGATTTTGTCAAAAAGAGCTGATACCGCCTCTGCATTGACATTAACATCAATAGGTCCGATGTTCGGTGTCATCTGACGAAAATACTGGTTCAGGGTCTCCGGATCACGGGCGAACTGAACTCCATCAAAATAGTCCGGCCATATGCCTATGCGAAAAGTTCCAAACCAACCCTGTTCGTCGGGTACCGGTGTAATTGTGCCTTCAACCGTACTGCGGCCGGCATTGCCTCTTCTGGGCTGGTCAATGAGATAAACAGGAAAGCGCCTGCGTAAAAATATATTCTGAAATCCTTCTCTTCCGTCGGGTGTGGTTTCCCAGGTCTTTGAAAACTGTCCTATGCCATGCCACATCACTAACGGATATTTACGTGCGTTAACAGGAATTTGGTAAAACACATAGGCATGATCCCCGTGAAAGGTCTGACCTGCCGGAGTTTGATTGTATTGATCGAAGGTCCCGGGATTGGTAATCACAGTCCCGCCAACAGCAAAGCTGCCTTGTTCGTCGATAACTAATTGCCCGCCGATATTACTTTCTTTATCGGTCGAACATGCGGTAATAAGAACAGATGCAATGATAGATAAAAGAACCAGGTCTATTCTACGATATATCTTTTCTGCTTCATTCATGATAAACGCTTTAAGCTTATAAACCCAAAAGGAGGGGAAAAAATTTACCATACAAAGATGCGATGAAAGAAAATATGGGTTTGTATACGAATTACGGTTTCTCATACCAGAATTACGGATAATCAGTTTTATACATAAACAATTAAGAAATAAGGAATAAATTTGCTTCAGCAAAATATTCAAGTCATGAATGAAATAATAAAACTGGATAATATTTCCCAGTTCAATAACCTGAGGGGAATCGAGACTTATCATCCTTTGGTAAGCGTATTTGAATTTTCAAAAATGAAGCTTATTCCTGAAGCCATGGCACATTATGGTTTTTATTGTGTCTTCCTCAAAGAGGCGATATGCGGCGACCTTAAATACGGGTGTAGTTATTACGATTATCAGGAAGGAACACTCGTTTTCATTGCCCCGGGGCAAATAGTAGGAATAGGGAATAAACCTGGCAGTCCAAAGCCAAAGGGTTGGGGCTTGCTTTTTCATCCGGACATAATCCGCGGTACCTCTGTCGGACGGAATATCAAACAATATACCTTCTTTTCGTATGAGGCAAATGAAGCCCTTCATATCTCGGAAAAAGAAAGGCAGGTTGTGATCGATTGTTTGAAAAAAATCAGTCAGGAACTGCATCAATCGATAGACAAGCACAGTAAAACTCTGATCTCAAATAACATTGAACTGCTGCTGAATTATTGTCTGCGATTCTACGACAGGCAGTTCATCACCAGGAGTATTGTCAACAAAGATTATCTTATAAAGTTTGAAAAGTTACTTGACGAGTATTTTCAATCGGATAAGCCCGGGATTCTGGGACTGCCCACAGTAAGATACTGCGCTGACAACCTTCATTTATCGGCAAATTATCTCGGTGATTTAATAAAAAAAGAGACAGGAAAATCGGCTCAGGAACAGATCCAGCTCAAACTGATCGACATTGCCAAAGAAAGGATATTTGACACGAGCAAATCGATAAGTGAGATAGCGTATGGATTAGGGTTCAGGCATCCCCAGCACTTCAGCCGGATGTTTAAAAATGAAACAGGGCAATCCCCTAATGAATACCGGTCGTTTAATTGAAGTCCGGATCATAATTTCAAGCGTGTTTACTACCATTATCAGCTCAGGGCACTGTGCCTTTTGCCGCACCCGCTTACAGCATGCCTGAGACTGAAGATGCCTGTAATAAAACCGAATTGCCAAAGGGAAGATCTCATTCACATCACAAGTCCACGACCATACGGCAGCTCCATAATTACCGATCATATGATTATGATGCATTTCATAGTGCTCAGCCGACAGGTCAGAAAACCAGAATGCAACAGCATCTTTGCCGAAAAACTCGTTTTGGAGACAAGAAGTCCCGCAGAGCGGAAAGATGCAGTTCCGCTTATCGGACAGGAAAAGCTGCAACCCTGTCTTCACAGAACCTGTACAACTCATCCTAAGGATTAGTGAGGTTTTGGGAAGCCGGGTTGAGAAGGGGAGAAAGAGAGAATAGGGAAACCTATAAATCATGTAATTTATTTTTGTTATTTAAGTCAATTCAATTCAATTTAAGATCAGGTGAAGGAATTCTTATTACGTGGATTCAGATTTTTTGTTTAACATAATCAGAGGGAGACACACCAAACAGTTCCCGGAAGCATTTTGCGAAATAGGAAAGATTGTTGAATCCTACCTGGT
>DNOQ01000036.1 GCA_003501665.1 Bacteroidales bacterium
CCTGCCGAAAATAAAAACAGGGTGGTTGCCGAGGCAAGAGCCATACGTGCCTGGTGTTACCGACGATTGACTTTCGGATGGGGTGATGTTCCTCTTAATCTTGACGAATCTCTTGGATCATTGATAAGGACAGATTGGGAGCGTACTCCTGTTGCTGAAGTAAGAAAATATATAATTAGTGATTACAGGTTCGCCCAGCAATATGTTCCCACAGAAGCTTCACTGCAGGGAAGATTAACCAAAGGTGCTGTCCAGACTCTTCTCGCCGAAATGTATCTCACTGTAAATAAGCCTGATAGTGCTCTTTACTGGTGCGATCAGGTTATCGGCAATCCTGCATATAAACTGATAACAGAACGTTACGGAGTTAAGAAGAACGATCCGAGCGGAACTGCGTTTGGCGATATGTTCAAGGAGGGAAATCAAAACCGGGAACAGGGCAATACTGAAGCTCTGTGGGTACACCAGTTTGAACTGAATGCCATTGATCCTCAGGGTAACCAGATGAGCCGCTCTATTACAGGTAATTATAACCTGATGGTTATTAATGGAGTCAGAGCACTTCAATATACATATGAGAGAGGGGGCAGAGGCAAATCATATTTTACTCCTACTAAATGGTGGATAGACAGTTATGAAAAACAGGATGAAAGAGCTTCTAATTATATCTTAAGGAAGTACTTTATCCTGCGTGATGCTGCATATAACGCGCCTTATCCTGCTGATCTATTACCCCCCGGCTACAAGTATGGTGATACCATACGGTGTAAATGGGACGCTGAAATAACAAGGACGAGCAGGAGCCGCCCAGACTGGCCATACACAAGAAAAGGAGAAGGTACCGACCCGGGTAATATGGCAGCCGACTTCAGCTGGGCAGATCAGATTTATATAAGGCTCGCAGAAACTTATCTGCTTAAGGCTGAAGCCCAGCTTAAACTTAACCGTCCCGGTGATGCAGCAACTACTATCAATGTTATAAGAAACAGAGCAAAAGCAACACCGATAACCGCGGCTGATGTAACACTCGATTTTATCCTTGATGAGAGATCACGTGAAGTCTTTATTGAAGAAGAACGCAGATTTACTTTGCTGAGGACACGCAAGTTCCTTGAAAGGACTGCTTTGTATAATAAATGCGGAGGAGAGTTGCTCTCGGGACGAGATACTCTATTCCCAATACCTCAGACGGTAATAGATGCCAACCTGACCAAACCAATGCCACAGAATCCGGGATGGAATTAAACTGTATTTAATATATTTATAATATCCTGGTACCAAGAGATTAAAATCTTTTGTCAACAACACCTGTCTCTCATTTCCGGGAGACAGGTTTGTATTTATGGATTATCAAAATATCATATTCTATCTGCAAAAATATGCCATCAAAAAAAACACCGTATATAACAGCAGCAGCTATTTTTCTTGTTCTTCTTGCTACAGCAATTCTGATCTTTAAACATCGTTCCATAATTGCAACTGAAAATCGTATTCTGAATTCCATTCCGAATGTAACGGCACAATTTGAAACTTTTCCGGTTTCGCAGGGAGTACCCGACGATGCAGCTGATGATCCTGCTATATGGATTAATTTTGCCAATCCTGATTCTTCATGAATATTAAATTCGATATTGAAGGAATGGCTCTCTATAAATTTAATTAAACAAAACAATCTGATTAATACGCACTAATTATGAAATACATTCTTTTTTTCCCATTGCTAAGCATTCTTTTCTTTACTTCATGTCAGCAGAAACCCAAAACCATAACCAACGAAAACGGACGTATCATCAAAGTGCCGTCAGACTACTCCACCATTGGGTCAGCCGTCTGGAATTCTTCCGACGGCGACTGGGTAATTATTGCCCCGGGAACATATTACGAAATGAAGATCGATGTTGATAAATCAATAACCATTTCATCGGAATGGAAGCTCACACTGGATGAATCAAAAATTGAAGAAACAATAATCGATTCACGGGATTCAATCCTTTTTAATATTATGAAAGATGATATTGAAATAAGTGGTCTGAAGATAATCAACGGGGATCATCCTCTAAATATAACTGCAAGAGCCACAATAAAGAATAATCATTTTACAGGTAACCTCGATGCAATGAGCTTTGAAGGTTCCGGAGGTGGATATGTCGGATTCAATACCGTTGAAAATGACAGGGATGACGGAATTGATCTGGATATCCGGCTTGGAGGCCAGAATCGGGGCAGTAATATCATAGTAGAAAATAATACAATTATCAACAGCAATGACGACGGTCTTCTCCAACGGCAAGGAGGATTTCATTGAATTAGACGGATCAGTTATAAAGGAGGGTAATATCTTCAATTCTGACCCGTATATGGATAACACGACATTCGCTCCAACTTCCGGCAGTCCCTGCATAAATGCCGGTATCAGTAAATATGAAAGGAATGGGAAAAAAATGATTGAGCTGGACGCAAAATATATTTCAGGTCCTGCTCCTGATATAGGGGCAGTTGAACAAACTTCCAGGTAATAAATTAAAAGATAACGTTTACTGTTTATCTTTCAGACACCTGATAGAAAAGCCATTTCGTATCAGGTTATTGAATTTATATATAGTACTGTCTTCATGAAAGATAAACCTGAAGTAAGCTCTCGAATCTGAGTATTGTGTTGATGACCACCAGTATCCTCCGAATCCCAGATCGCGGAAATTACCATCATGATAACGCAAGCCGCCGGGCAGGGCAGTAAAATTACTTGAATTATTTGCACCATTATTCGGCCGGACCCAACGTGATGTTCCCGCCTCTTTCATCCTTCCTCCGGCAATATTTTCTCCACCCAGATTAGCTGCAAGGATATCCCAATCAGCATTAGTCGGTACATGCCATCCTTCAGGACATATTTTTCCTGAATTCACTGTGTAACCATTGTATAATGCCCCGTAGGATGATTTATATGTTTCTTCATCATTATTATACCAGCAAAATGCCGGTGTATTTAAGGAAGCCCATTCAGCAGAATCTGTAACCGTGCGAACAGCCGTACCATCCTTATACCGCTTCGTTGCAAGGTTTTTCACCATCCAGGTCTGGGTGCCTATTGTTATCGTTCTGTACACATTATCATCAATATCGGAAACAATCCCGAAGTCGGTAGTAACAAATTTTATTATTTCACCATAGAGTGTATCCGAAACAGTTATGGCAAAAGCTCTCGTAAAATACTCTGTTTCCGGACGTAAACCAATAATTGAAATAAAATAATTACCTGTCCCGCTTCCGCTTTTTTCACTTTTGTCTCTGATTGAAGGATTCGGCCCGGTGCTCCAGCAAATACCCCTGGATACAACTGAACCCGGCCTTGCCGCATTAACCTGTCCGCCTGCGACAGCACCGGATTGTGTAACATTTCTTACTTCAGTGGTAGATACATTAATTTGTTCCGGTTTGTTTCTGCAAGTAATTAACGACAGCAGAAGACAAATAAAAAATAACAGTAGCACAGATATTTGCAGGATTATTTTCATTTTTCATGTTCCATGTTAATATATATCAGGAAGCGCAATATAGAAAATAAGGAGCAAATAAAAACCTTAAAATCTTCTCTATTTATTACAACATTAATGCCCTGACGGGCAAAATTAAACCTAATAATCCTTCTATTCTATTGTCATAGATGCCCTGACGGGCAACAAAACCCATATCAGACCTTGCAATTCTATTGACATTTATGCACTGACGGGCAAAATACCTTTTCCCA
>DNOQ01000415.1 GCA_003501665.1 Bacteroidales bacterium
CAGGAAGCTGGTCTCAAGCCCTTTGGTATCAAATCGGGTATTATCGAATATTCTTATTCCGGTGATAAAATAGGAAAGGGAACTCTCTGGTTTGACGATTACGGCATGAAAAGCGCCATGTATACCGATGCTGTGGAAGGTGGCGAAAAACGTAAAGGCTGGATTGTTTCTTTTGGAGATTACCAGTATTTATGGGATCCTGACCGTTCCTCAGAGGGTTTTAAGCTTAAAAATCCAATTATTACCTGGCTTGCCGAATCATCAAAAGGGGATGTTGAATCCTTCACGGAATCGATGTATTCAAAAATGGGATTCAGCAAAGCTCCTGATGAAACCTTCCTGGGTAAACCATGCAAGGTAATGAAAGGAGACATGGGGAAGGTACTGACCTGGAACGGGATACTCATGCTGCTTGATATGAAATTAATGGGAATTATTTCACATCAGGAAGTAACAAAGATCCAGACAAATATTCCCGTTGAGGCTAAATATTTTGTTATCCCGAAGAATATCAAGTTCTCTGAAATGCCGATGATGTTCTGAATAAATCCCATGTGAAATTTCCAATAAAAAAGAAATATCATGAAAAAAACATTCTTAATTCTTTTGATCACAGTAATGACATTTACTGTCTTGTCACAGGCGCCTCAGAGACTGAGTTACCAGGCTGTTATAAGAAGCCTATCAGGTGAGCTGGTCACCGGCAAATCTGTCGGTATGCAGATCAGCATCCTGCAGGGATCAGAATCCGGAACGGCAGTTTTTGTTGAACGGCATACAACCACCACCAATGCCAATGGACTGGCAACAGTTCAAATAGGCGGTGGCACTGTCATTAGCGGTAGTTTCAATGCAATAGACTGGAATATTGGGCCTTATTTCCTCAAGACCGAGACAGATCCTGGCGGAGGAACTTCTTATTCAATCACCGGAACCTCTCAGCTTCTTAGTGTTCCGTACTCATTATTTGCAAAAAATTCAAATGAGGCTGAAAAGTTAAAATTGCCTTTCTCAGCTACCATAGCACACAGTGATTATGCATTTAAGATCACAAATACAGCATCTTCGGCCATAAATGTTGCTTCAACCGCAACTACCGGCATCAGATATGCAATTAATGCGGAAACCAGATCCGTTGATGATGGAACTGCTGCAGTGCGTGCATCATCCGGAACTTTAGGATCAGCAGGAACGACATTTGGTGTTTTAGCCATATCACGATCAACATCAGGCAGGGGTGTTGTAGGTATAGCAAATTCACTTACAGGACAAACATACGGAGTATACGGTGAGTCATACTCCTCAGAAGGGTTCGGTATTTATGGTTATGCCGGATCGGAAACAGGTAATACAACCGCAGTTTTCGGTGCCACGAGATCACCATCAGGAACCGCGATATATGGGATATGCTACCCTGCTACAGGAACAGGTCATGGCGTCTCCGGACATGTAAATTCTCCGGATGCTTATTCGGGCTTTTTCACCGGTGGAAGATTTTATGTTGCCGGTAATACAGGCATCGGAACCACAAATCCGTCGGCAAAGCTGGAAGTTGCAGGACAGGTAAAAATTACCGGCGGTTCACCTGCAGCAGGTAAAGTCCTTACATCGGATGCCGGAGGCCTTGCATCATGGGAGCCTCTTCCTCAACCAGTTGTTAACCGTGTATATTTTGAGGTTAAAAGAGACGTATCCTACCAATGGCCAACAAATGCCACTGTGCAAAAGGTTAACTTCAGTTCAGGCTCAACTGAATGGAAAAATGAAGGAAAAGCATTCGATGCAACTACAAGCACTTTTACAGCTCCTGAAAATGGTTTGTACTCATTCACCGGTTGCATCCGATTTACCGACCTGGCTTTGGAATCACTTATTTATGCTTATATTTCGGCAGGAGGTAAAAACTATTATGGCACCTCAATGTATTCCAGCGGCAAGTCCGAGCATGTTATTATAAGTATAACCCTCTATCTTTCAGCCGGTCAGACAGCTCAATTATGGGGTTACGTCAATAATTCTGCTCCACCAACAAATGTGTACGGAAACTCAGTTGATAATTTTGCTTTCACATATTTCTCAGGAGCCAAAATCAATTAAAATTAAACTATTAACATAAATCCGGGAGGATCATAAAATGAAAAAATTACAATTAATATCAATGTTTTTCGGTGTTTTATTCTTTACAACACTGAAGATGAATTGTCTTCTTGCCCAGGATATTACCGTCCCTGATTATTCTTACGGAGCGATTCAATCCCAATACGGGACAGTTACAAGTTACGGAGTTACTAATCCCGGTCCTTATGGAGGATATTCCTATGGGGAGGATCAAAGAGCATCCGGGATATTCTTTGCAAATGGATACAGGTGGTGGGGATACCCTTCATATCCCCTTATGATATGCGGAAAACTGCCTGACTTTAATTTTCCCGGCAACCATGGCGTTACGGATATGTCGGGACTTGGATGTGCTAATCCTCCAATCGGTTTCAAGGGTTCATGGGGAGGTGTGATTGCAGAACCTGCAAGCCGGACAATCTGGAGTATTACCGGTGCCAGAAATAATGACGGCCCGACTGAAAAGTATTGTATCGAGGTACCGTGGCTCCCCTCCGGACAGATATGTTATGCTTATCCTTCAACATGGGGATATGGTTCATCTTATGGATATTTAAGAAAAGCCTTTATTGTCCAGTCAACAGGAGCTCTTCAAACCGGAGATCCGGTAGAAATAAGTGCGAGCCTGACTGCCGGAATAACACGTGAGGGTGATGGTACAGCCACAGGCATGGGAGTGCTGTTTGTGCACAGGATTTCAGAAACCCCCTGGTACCAGACAGGATTTAGCAGAGAGTATCTGACCTGGAGCACAATAGAGGATTTCTTCGGAGCACCGGATGCCCTTGCCAAAGTAGTTATTTCAGAAAACGGTACAGAAAATTATACGGGTACAACCAAAATAGGTGATATCATAATAGTTGAGGTGGGATTTAATAATACGATCACCCTCCCCAATTTAGGAAGTTCAGGGGGAGATGCGGAAGGCTGGTCAGGGAAAAGACCCAATAAAATATTTACAAATATTCTTAATACACGGACGGATTCCATTAAAAATATAATTAAACAATATGGCAACAGACTTACTTATGATCTGGTATGCCTTACCCAGGGCGCATTGCTGTCGCCCCTGACACCTGGTGGTCCAAATACTGATGAAGATAAAGACGGGATAAGTGATGCACGCGAAAAAGGGCCGGATGGTAATGACAGCAACTTTGACGGCAATTCCGATGGTATACCTGACTATAAGCAGGTTAATGTTGCTTCATTTCATACTTATGACGGGGCAAATTATACAACACTGGTAGTCCCCTCAGGGACAGAACTTTCTCAAATGAAAGTAACGGACAATCCCTCTCCTTCCGATACCCCTGCTGATGCTGAATTCCCATGGGGCTTCTTTGATTTTTCCATCGACGGAATTGATCCTGGTGATGCCGTTACGGTAACCCTTATTTTGCATGAGGCTACATCTGTATCGAAATATTATAAATACGGAGTTACTCCGGATAACCCTGAGCCTCACTGGTATGATTTTACCTATGATGGTCAGACAGGAGCAGAGATAAACGGAAATACTATCACGTTACATTTTATAGATGGTCAGCGCGGTGATGAAGATATAACGGCAAACGGATCAATAAAGGAACCAGGCGGCCCGGCTATAGCAGGTACTACCGGCATTCCTGAATTGGCCGATAATCCTGGTCTCGTTGTTTATCCAAATCCCGCCGTTAATAATATCACCCTGAGATTGAACAATATACTGCCAGGCAATAATTATTTAATTACAATATTTTCAAATACAGGGGGGATTGTCAGTCAGAAAGTAATAGATGTATGTGATTCGAATGAGGAATTTAATATCTCAACTGCAAATCTTTCTTCCGGATTGTATTTGATAACACTTTCAGGCAGTAATTTCAATTTTAAAACTAAATTCATAAAACTTAAGTGATGAGCGATGAGCGGTGAGTGATGAGCGATGAGCTAAAAGACATTGCTAACTGCCAACTGCCAATTGCCAACTTGAAAATAGGCTATGAGAGGTGAGCGGTGAGTGGTGAGAGGTGAGTGGTGAGTTAATTATATCCGTCTGAAGAAATCGTGATCATAGGGATTCAGCCAGATGAAGTCAATGGGTATTTCAGGATAAGCTTCTTTAAACAATTTGTATTTATTGACTCTGATCTGGCTTTTATCATATTTCACTTCAAAGGCCTTGTACTTACCAATATCGGAAAGCACAAAATCGACTTCATTGCTGCTGGCGGTGCGCCAGAATTGAATCGGATCAGTACCATATTTATCAGCAAGCATCCTGAAAAATGTATTTTCCCACAATTCACCTTTATCTGTCCGTTCAGATAATGGAAGAAAATTATTCATCAGACAGTTTCTCAGACCAGTGTCGAGTAAAAATATTTTGGGCATTTTGATGAGTTCATTCCTGATATTTCTGTAAAATGGTTTTATCAGGGCAATATGAAAACACTTCTGCAAAACATTCAGATAATTAACCACTGTATCGTTCTTAATGCGCAGTGTGGACGACAGCTCGTTTACGTTTACCAGTCCGCCGGTCTGACCAGCCAGGATCCGGAAAAGGTAATAGAAAGCTGATTCATTTTTAACACCTGACTCTAAAATATCTCGTTTAACGAATGAGTCCCTGATTTCCTTAAGACGATTTATCTTTTCATGCTTTTGAGGTTCTGTTACAATGGCAGGGTACCCGCCATATATCATGTATTCCTCCCATTCAATGCGAAGGTAATCTATTAAGGGACTCTTATAGTATCTTTTCCCCGCCAGTATCTCCTTTTCCTTTAACAGGTCTGACTTACCGCTTAATAAAAGATACTCATCAAATGAGCAGGTATATAATTGAAACAGCTTTTCCCTTCCTGCAAGAGAATCCCTGAATTTACTGTCAATATAAAATGCACTGCTCCCTGTAGCAACTATCTTTATCTGATTTGAATGTTCATCATATAACAGTTTCAGGAAATTGGAAGGAT
>DNOQ01000572.1 GCA_003501665.1 Bacteroidales bacterium
CGGAGTTTTTCAATTGCCGTTGGCTTTAGCCAACGGAATGAAGATCAACAATATAAACAGGGCTTTAGCCCAAATATTTAAAAGGAGGATTATTTCATGATCCTCAAGGGGAGAGCTTAACAAGTCAAAAGCCCTGCATCCGCCTTCGGCGTCTGCCTGGGATTTTTATTTTGCAGACAAGAGGTTTGAAATATCTAACCTTGAGTTAAAAAGAGACATG
Source organism: Bacteroidales bacterium (assembly GCA_003501665.1). Lineage (GTDB taxonomy): Bacteria > Bacteroidota > Bacteroidia > Bacteroidales > VadinHA17 > LD21. The sequence continues at coordinate 221 of DNOQ01000572.1, forward strand.
GTGGAATTAGTTGAACTGGTAGAGATTTTATAATGAATTTCTACAATAAGAAGAAAATTTTGCATTTGACCTGATTATGGTTTAATTTTGATAATGAACCAAATAGTACACAGGTGTCAAGTATAATTGAAGGATATAATTACGACATTTTTATCAGCTACCGCCAGAAAGACAACAAATATGATGGCTGGGTAACTGAGTTTGTTGACAATCTCAAGAAGGAACTGGAAGCCACTTTCAAGGAAGAAATCAGTGTATACTTTGACATCAATCCTCATGATGGACTGCTGGAGACACATGATGTTGATGAATCACTGAAAGAAAAACTGAAGTGCCTGGTATTCATACCTATCATCTCTCGTACTTATTGCGATCCTAAATCCTTTGCGTGGGATCATGAATTTAAGGCTTTTGTGGAGCAGGATTCTCAGGATCAGTTCGGATTGAAGGTTAAACTTCCTAACGGTAATGTTGCAACCAGGGTGCTGCCAGTTCGTATTCATGATCTGGATACTTCTGATATTAAGTCATGCGAAAAAGCTTTGGGTGGAGTTCTGAGGGGAGTTGAATTTATTTATAAATCTTCGGGCGTCAACAGACCTTTAAGATCAAAAGAAGATAATCCAAATGATAATCTTAATAAAACATTTTATCGGGATCAGATAAATAAAGTAGCCCTTGCGATAAAAGAGGTCATTTCAGGGTTAAAGAAAGAACCAATTGAGTCCTTCTCTGAGAGAAAGGAAACTACAATTTTAGACGGTAACCCCCTTATTAAAGAAAAATCAATTATTGTATTGCCGTTTGAGAATATCAGTCCTGATCCTGACCAGGATTACTTTAGTGATGGACTGACAGAAGAGATAATTACAGACCTTTCACATATTCATGATCTGCTTGTTATTTCAAGAAGTTCTGCGATGACTTTTAAAGGAACAAAGAAGAAAATAAGCGAAATCGTAAGGGAGGTCAATGTGCATTATGTTCTTGAAGGGAGTGTAAGGAAAGCAGGGAACAATCTTCGCATTACTGCACAGTTAATAGATGGGATAAATGATTCGCACATCTGGGCAGAAAAATATAGTGGAACGCTGGATGATATTTTTGATATTCAGGAAAAAGTTTCACGGGTTATCACTGATGCGCTTAAGATTAAACTCAGTCCTGAGGATAAGAAGAAAATACATGAAAGGTCGATAGACAATGCATTCGCATACGACCGCTACTTAAGAGCATACGCCGAAATCCTGTCATGGTCAAAGGAGAGGATCAGGCTAGGATTGAAACTAATGGAAGAAGGTATTGAAATAACCGGGCCAAATGCAATTATATACGCGGGAATAGCACTTGCTTACTTCCAGTTTGTCAATATTGGCATAGACCAGGAAGAGAATTTCAGAAAATCTGAGGAATATATTCAAAAAGCGCTTGAAATCAATCCTGATCTGCCGGAAGCCCATTTTGTATATGGCAATATTTTTATGCTTTCCAATCCTCATAAGGCGATTAAACACTACAATAAGGCATATAAAAGTAAACCGAGTCCTGAATTAATCCAATGGTTTTCCTGGTGCTGTTTTCTGGTCGGAAAATCTGACCTGGCAGTTTCATTGATTGATCAGTATTTTAGATTAGATCCCTTAAATACCGTTTATCATACTGCCTCAAAAGGACTTATCCACTTCATGACGGGACACTTCGATCTCGCAATGCCTCTTCTCTCTGAAGCGTGTAAGTTTGCTCCTGAAGCCAGTATGTGGCAATTATGGAAAGCGCTGGCATTATTGTACAATGGTAAAATTACCGAAACGATTGAATTTATAAGTAATGCCGTTAATGAGCCCTGGGAGGATTCTATTTCAGGATTTCTTGTTTTCCTAAAATATGCACTTAAAGGTGATGCAGAAAAAATGGAGCGGGTATTAACCACTGATGATTTAATAAAACTGTTGCAGGCAGATTGTCAGTATTCATGGCATATGGCTTCCATATGTTCATATATCAATGACAGGGACAAATCTCTTGAGTGGCTTGAAAATGCAGTTAATCGTGGTTTCATTCATTACAAGATGCTTAATGAATATGACCCCCTTCTTGAAAACATCCGCGGTGAAGAAAGATTCAAGAAGCTGATGGATCGTGTGAAACACGAATGGGAGAATTTTGAAATATAAATTACAACAGGGGATAATTTCATGATCCTCTTAGGGTAACAGCCCAAAGAAAAAACTCAGAATTTGCAAAGAGGATTATTCATTTCATTCATGATCCTCAAGGGGGGTGCTTAACAAGGAAAAAGCCCTGCATCCGCCTTCGGCGCCTGCTCGGATCTTTTTATTTTTATCCATCGCTTGAGCGAGCTCAGCTCGGGCTAAAAATAAAAATCCCCGCCGCTTTCGCGACAGGGCTTTTTCGTTGTAGCGGAGGGAGGATTCGAACCTCCGACCTT
>DNOQ01000134.1 GCA_003501665.1 Bacteroidales bacterium
AACAAAGTCTTGCTTCATGAACAGAGCTGGCTGCAGCTCCGGAAATATATTCCTTCACAATATCAAATACACCCCACATTGCAAATCCCTTGAAGGCAAGAATTATTTCTGCACCGGATTCATCTGCAACATATTTTATCAGAGATAGATTACTGCGGAAACGTTCTTCATCGATGACGAAGCATGGGGATGGGATTATCTGATAATTTATCATTGCAGTACAGTATTGGAATTTCACGGTATTAAATTTTTTTACCGTTGTGCCGCTGTGCCATTGCGCCGTTGTGCCTTGATGTTTTAAAACTCACCCCCCGGTTTCACAACTCGAGATCCACATCGTGCAGCTCCACCCACGGCAGTCCTAGCAGGTTAAGCTGTTCCATAAACGGATCCGGATCAAATTCCTCGACATTGAAAACACCTGGTTTCTTCCAGATACCTTTAAGATACATCATGGTTCCGATAGCGGCGGGTACACCCGTTGTATAACTTACTGCCTGAGCTCCTGTCTCCTTATATGCTGCTTCATGACTGCAGTTATTATAGATATAATATGTTTTTTCCTTTCCGTCTTTTATTCCGCGTATCCTGCAACCGATAGATGTCCAGCCCTTATAATTTTCCCCGAGATCACCCGGATCAGGTAAAACTGCTTTTAGAAATCTTATCGGGACTATCTCCCTTCCGTCGAACATAACCGGTTCTATACCGGCCATTCCGATGTTCTGGATTACTCTCAGATGTGTTAGGTATTCCTGTCCGAAGGTCATCCAGAACCGGGCTCTTTTAAGGGTCGGAAAATTCTTTACGAGTGATTCCAGTTCCTCATGATAGATGACGTAAGACTCCTTTGGACCGATTCCCGGATAGTTGAGAGGCTTATGGATCTCATGGGGCTTTGTATATATCCATTTGCCATGTTCCCAGTATTTGCCTTTCTGGGTAACCTCCCTTATGTTGATTTCCGGATTGAAATTTGTCGCAAAAGGTTTTCCGTGATCACCCGCATTACAGTCGACAATGTCAAGATAATGTATTTCATCAAAGTGATGTTTTGCCGCATAAGCTGTAAAGATTGATGTAACTCCGGGATCGAAACCGCAGCCAAGAATTGCAGTCAGACCTGCTTTTCTGTATCTGGCGGTATAAGCCCATTGCCAGCTGTATTCAAATTTAGCTTCATCCAGTGGTTCATAATTGGCTGTATCAAGGTATGAAACTCCTGCTTCCAGGCAGGCATCCATGATATGAAGATCCTGGTAAGGTAATGCCACATTAACTACAATATCCGGCTCAAATGAATTGATCAGTTTTAACAGTTCGGGTACATCATCGGCATCAATCGCAGCTGTTTTTACACGATCTTTACCGACCCTTTCTGCAATTGCATCACATTTTGATTTAGTTCTGCTTGCCAGCAATATTTCACTGAAAATTTCAGGAAGAGAAGCCATTTTATGTATGACAACTGTTCCCACTCCTCCGGCTCCTATAACCAATACTTTTCCCATAGCACTGTTTTCTCTCTATTAAAGTTTATAATGTTCTCACCGTCTTATTAAAAGGTCACCTTGTTCCAAATATAAGATTTATAATTGACCATTCTGCATCAATTTGTCAATTAAGATACCAAGATCATTTTTAATTCACTATTTCATAAGTTATGCATATCTCATTATATTTGCGTCCTGAATTCAGGGTATCTGATATGAAAATGATCAATCCATTGATTATTGTAAGGATCCTGAGCACAATCCTGCTGATCGAATCCCTCGCGTTCCTTATTTGTCTTCCGGTTGCCACAATATATAAGGAATCATTTTATCCATACTTGTGGTCATCGGTAATTGCCGGATTATTCTATATTTTATTCCGGTTCATAAGTCGAAGTACGGATACTTCGAAAATCAGCAACCGCGATGCCTATATCGCGGTAATATTATCATGGTTCATACTTTCTGCAACAGGGATGCTGCCATACCTTATTTCAGGAGCTATCCCCTCAGTGAATAATGCATTTTTTGAATCAGCCTCGGGATTTACAACTACGGGAGCATCAATCCTCACTGATGTGGAAGCGCTTCCTCATTCAATTATATTCTGGAGAAGCCTGACTCACTGGATTGGAGGAATCGGGATTATTGTACTTGTCATAATCATTTTGCCATCCCTGAAGCTTTCATCCCATCAATTATTCAGTCTTGAATCGTCACTCAGGGAGAAAATACTGCCCAAAACCAAAGCGGTAGGCTTCAGGCTCTTTTTTGTATATATCGGCCTTACTGTTCTCCAGATCGTTTTCATGTGTATCGGAGGTATGAATCTCTTTGACAGTATCTGTCACACTTTCGGAACTGTTGCCACGGGAGGGTTTTCCACGAAGAACTCGGGTATTGGACACTATTCATCTTATATCCAGTATGTTATAGCTATTTTCATGTTCCTCTCAGGAGTCAGTTTTGTGCTTTACTATTATATAGTGAAGCGCCAGTTCACAAAAGTGAAGCATAATGAGGAGCTATGGTTCTATACCGGAACTGTTATAATCAGCGGAATCACAGCTGCTTTGATTTTATTAATCCAGGCTGGTAAACCTGTTGAAACTGCTTTCAGGGAAGGTTTCTTCCAGGTAATTTCAATTATTACCACAACCGGATATGCTACAAGCGATTATCTTTTATGGCCTTCATCAGGCATAATCCTGATCTTCATTCTTTTTTTCTCGGGAGCAAGTACAGGATCGACTACCGGAGGAATTAAAATGGCAAGACATTTATTGATCATCAAAAATATCAGGAACATATTTGTAAAACTTATCCATCCCAACGCAATCACCCAGATAAAACTGAATAAGAAACCTGTAAACGACAGCACTAATATATCTATTATCTCATTTATAATACTTTACATTTTTATATTTATTTCCGGCTCGGTAATTATTGTCAGCACCGGAGTTGAGCCCGTTACTTCCGCCAGTGCAGTTGCCGCAACACTGGGTAAT
>DNOQ01000615.1 GCA_003501665.1 Bacteroidales bacterium
AAACCCGGAACTAAAACAGATATTCCTGTCATCGGAGTCGATTTTATGCCTACCCTGGCGGAAATTGCTTCAGCTGAAATTCCGCGAGACCAACCTGTTGACGGGATATCTTTTCTTCCAATTTTAAAAGGAGGTGATATAAATGGTGAGCGTCCGTTATTCTTTCATTTCCCTTTATACCTTGGAGGCGGCAAAGATAAAGTATTACCTTCCTTTAACGGTCAAAAGGACTATTGGAGGGCAGTGCCCTCAACAACTATCATCTCGGGAGAATGGAAGCTGATTTATTATTATGAATACGGGAAGTTTGAATTATTTAATCTGAAATATGATATTTCTGAACAAAATGATCTCTCTTCAGACAGACCTGAAATAGCATCGGACTTGCTTGAAAAGTTAAATAGTTGGACAAAGGAGGTTAATGCACCAATACCATCAGTAACCAATAACAAGTTTCAATCCCTGAAACAGAATTGAAATTGAATGTAAAACTTTATTATTATGATAAATACAAAATTCAAAGTACCATTATTGGCAATCGGTGTATCAGCCGTCATTGCTCCGGGATGTAAAAAGGAAGATCCAAAGCCGAATATAATCTTTATCCTTGCCGATGATCTGGGATGGGCTCAGACCGGTGTTTATGGAAGTAATTACTACAAGACACCGAATATAGATCGCCTTGCAGCGGATGGGATCCGTTTTACAAATGCCTATGCCGCCTGTTCGGTATCATCACCGACAAGGGCAAGTATTATGACCGGAAAATACCCGGCACGGCTACATCTGACTGATTTTATTGCCGGGAACCCGAGAAACGATTATCCTCTTTCACAGCCAGACTGGCAGAAATTCCTTCCTCTTGAGGAAGTAACACTGGCAGAGGTGATCAGAGAACAGGGTTACAATACTGCAATATTCGGTAAATGGCACCTCAGCGTGACAAAGTTCGGACCCGAAAGCCTTCCTTTCTATCCTGATAAACAGGGATTCAACCAGTATTTCGTCAGTGACAAACCGGACAGGAATGATAATCCGGAAAGAGATGCTCATAAATCAGATTCTATCGGGAATACATCCGTGAAATTCATAAAGGGAAATGCCGGTAATCCATTCTTTCTGTTTGTAAGCTTCAGCGCTATCCATAATCCACTATTGGAAAAGGCCGATTCAATTAACAAGTGGAAAAATGTTGAAGGGAGTGATAAACCTGAGAACAATCCGATCATTGCTGCAATGCTTGCAACGATGGACCGAAATATAGGGAAAATTATTAATGCTGTTGATACGGCAGGGCTAGCAAAGAACACGATAATTATTTTCTTTTCCGATAACGGAGGCTTGGAGCCTGAAGCAAAGCAGACACCGCTAAGGCACGGGAAGGGCTGGTTATATGAAGGCGGGATCCGTGAACCTTTAATAATAAAATGGCCGGGAGTTATTGAAAGTGGATCTGTTAGTCACGAAATTGTATCTTCAGTTGATTTTATGCCAACAGTATGTGAATTGATGAATGAGGAAAACAGGCCACAGGTTGACGGGATAAGTTTACTTTCTCATTTGAAAACCGGTGAGCCACTGCCGGAGAGGAATATTTACTGGCATTTCCCTCACTATCATAACGGCCCTCCCTCAGCAGCAGTAAGAAGCGGAAAGTGGAAACTTATTGAATGGTACGAGGAGAGTATTCTTAAAGGAGGAGAATCAGCTTACGAATTGTATGATCTTGAAAATGATATTAGCGAAACGACTAACCTTGCTGACAGTCTGAAAGAAGTTACCAGAAAACTGTCGGACGACTTAAATCGGTGGAGAAAAGATGTGAATGCACAGATGCCTGTACAGAATATGAAAGGCAATTAATGAGGATTCCGAAAGCACAAAACCAAAAGCTCCGGAAATTATCTGATGAGATTGATTATTAGTTACTAATTGTGTAATTTACAGATTATTTTTACATATGTAATTGAGAGCTTAGCTTAAATATAATAAAATATGGGTGTAAAGAATTTATTTCTGACGGGATGTGCAACTTCTTTAATTTCCCTGAATTTATTCAGTCAGGACAAGCCCAATATTCTGTTTATTGCAATTGATGACCTGAACGATTTTGTTAACTGCATGAATGGAGCTATCCGGGCTCATACGCCGAATATTGACAGACTGGCGAAACAGGGAACATTATTTACCAATGCTCATTGCCAGGCGCCGATAAGCGGACCTTCCAGGGCATGCATAATGACCGGATTATATCCGTCAGAAACAGGTAATTATCTGCAGGTAAATGATGATAATATTAAGAGATCCAACAAAAAAGCCGGAGAGTCGGTTTTTATGGCAGATTATTTTGAGAATTATGGTTATAAAACAATGGCTGTCGGGAAAATTTTTCATAATGGCGATGGTGCAAATTCATTTGATGAATATGGAGGTAGGTTTGACTGGTTTGGACCCAAACCCACTGAACGAATAAATTATGATCCTGCTAAATTGCCACACAAATCCGGAAGTACACAGACTGACTGGGGAGCCTATCCGGAACATGACAGCCTGATGACTGATTACAAAGTAGCGGAATGGGCTGTATCAAAAATTAACAGCAATTTTGATAAACCTTTTTTTCTTGCTGTCGGTTTCTTAAGGCCCCATGTTCCGTGGTATGTCCCTCAGAAATGGTTTGATATGTTTCCGGTTGAAGAAATAAAAACTCCGCCATATCTCCCTGACGATTTTAACGATATTCCTGATTTTGCAAAGCGGGTTGCAGATGCTCCAATGATGCCAACTACAGAAGAACTTATAAAGTCTGGCGAATGGAAGGATGTCATTCAGGCATATCTCGCCTGCATTGCTTTTGTTGACGCCCAGGTCGGAAAGGTACTGGATGCACTGGAAAAATCAAAATATGTAAATAATACTATTGTGGTTCTATGGTCAGATCATGGATATCATCTGGGCGAAAAGAACAGGTTCTCCAAACAGGCCTTATGGGAGAGAGA
>DNOQ01000604.1 GCA_003501665.1 Bacteroidales bacterium
AACTTATGACCGGACTTTACAATTACCGTAATTATGATTATTTCGGTCACCTTAACAATGACCAGTACACTTTCGGTTCTCTGATGAAAGAAGCTGGATATTCCACATGTATAGCCGGGAAATGGCAACTTAACGGTCTGTCATATAAAGACAGCATCCCCTGGTGGAATGACAATTACCGTGCAAATAAATTCGGGTTCGAGGAGTATTGCCTCTGGCAGTATACAAAGACACGCAATGAAGGAGAAAGATATTCGAAACCACTGATTGAACAGAATGGAGAGATAATCAATACAAATGAGGATGACTACGGACCTGATATGTTTTGTGAGTTTATTCTTGATTTCATAGAACGAAAGAAGGATGTACCATTCTTTGTTTATTATCCTATGGTCCTGGTACATGATCCTTTTGTCCCGACACCCGATTCGAAAGATTGGGAAAATAAGGATCAGCGTTACATGAATGATACTTCATATTTTAAAGAAATGGTTTCATATACCGATAAAATAGTCGGCAAAATTGCCGCAAAGCTTAAGGATTCGGGACTTGATGACAACACCATTCTGATTTTCACCGGAGATAATGGCACGAACAGGTCAGTTTTCACAAGTACAAGAAAAGGTATTATAAGGGGAGGTAAAGGTAATACCATTGATGCCGGCACACATGTCCCTTTAATTGTATACTGGCCGCAAAAGATAAAAAAAGGTTCCGTTTATAACGGATTGATTGAATTCAGCGATTTTTTCCCGACACTTGCAGAAATGGCTGGTAAAGAAGTGAGTTGCGACGGAAAAAGTTTTTATCCCTTGCTGACCGGCTCTGATTATGAACCCAGAAAAACTCTGTCGGTTCACTATGATCCCAGATGGAGCAAAGATGTGAACCAGTTCAGGAACCAGTTTGTCAGAACAATGGATCATAAGCTTTACCTCGACGGAAGGTTTTTTGATCTTTCAAAGGACCTGAATGAAGAATACCCTCTGCCTGAGGACTCATTATCAACAACGCAAAAAGAGACTCTGATTTTTCTGAAAAACGAACTTAATAAGCACCCGGTATGGGTTAGAAATTAAACGCAATTGAACATTCCTCAGTATGGCTGATTTCTAACCTGAAATCTTAGTGAACAACAAACTCCACTTTCCGGACGGAGAAAGAATCATCGCCTGAAAAAAGCAAATGGCAGGTTCTTCCATCCTTACTCATCCATTTTGCAGGAAATGAAGATGTTTCTCCCGGACCCACGTCCCAATCTTTTGTATAATAAACAGTTTTCCAGGGCCCCCAGGGCTCGGGTGCCTCATAAATACCAAATCCTCCCTCGAATCGGGAACCCTGGGAATGTTTGCTGTCCGGGTGAATCTGACACCAGAGATATCGTTTAAGACCCTGATTATAAGTAATACCCGACCTGTAACACATTGCGGGATGCTTAAAAACTGCGCTTCTCTCAGTAATTTCTCCTGTCCATACAGGTTTTCCATTACCATCAACAGATCTGAAAAATTCATAAGCATCCCGATCCGTGATTTTATTCCTTTTCACCCGTGCCATCACCATCCGGTCTGAAGGTTTGTAAGCACTTTTTTCATCAAACGAATATATATAAACATATTTGTCTCTGGCACCCTGATAGTTCTTTCCGAAATTAAGAAATGTCGGGCATCCGAAACCTTCTGTAAATTTCCAGTCACAGTATTCCCATGTTTTACCATAGTCAGATGACCATGCAAGCTGGGATTCCTCACCGTTCTTATTGACATTTCTCAACCACATATACAGAATTCCTTTAACCATTAACATGCCGCTTGCTTTTTTGCCTCTCTGTCCATCACCGGTATGTTCTCCTGTTTCTGAACGGATATTTATACCCTGAAAATTTCCGGGATCGCCAATAATTTTAACAAGACCAAGACTTAATTTCTTCTCCACTTTCGGTTCGAATCCCCAGCCATCACCATATGCAGTATACTGATTATCATCATCACCCCAGGTAATTGGCCAGTTATCGCTTCCGGAAGCTTTCCGGATTATGGATGATACAGGAGCAAACTTTACATCCCCGATCAGTTCGCTTTCAGGATATGGAGGTTCGACATATGCATCCATTAACATATTTACAAGATGATTAACAACGCCATAGAAATGTCCTTCTCCCTTTTCAGGATCATACATATTTTCTCCATTTCTGACCACTATTATATTCATGGATGGAATTACGATTAAAGTCTGGTTACCGGCTCCGGAACCAAGGAACAGGTCTCTTGGTGCACGTGGCCATATGCCGTCGAAATTATTGTACCATGCCAGTCCGCATGCAGGAGAAGGTAATTTTTCACCCCTGGGTGGTAAAGGTGTTCCGGCATATGCCGTGACACGTTCGACCCATTCGGAAGCGATCAGCTGTTTGCCGTTCCAGTTCCCTTTATTGAGCATCAGGCGCCCTATACTGGCAACAGCACGCGGGGTGAAACTGCCACCACCCCAGTTGGCAACCAGTTCAAGATCACCAACGCTAAATGTTTTTCCATACCCGATCTGCCAGTCATCGTCTTTGAGACCAATGGGCTGAAAGATCCTTTCACGAAGCAGTGTACGGATATCTTTATACGGGGTTTCATTATAACTAGCGGTAACTGCATACGCCATCAGAGCCATACCCGGATTTGAATACTGGTATGAGGTGCCGGGTGTGAACATGACCGGTGCAAAATCCCTGGACATTGTGAACGGATCAGGATCCTGACGCCAGAAATTTCCCTTCCACCCCGGGATGTCCATGTGTTTGTCTTTTATTACAATTCCTTTGGCTTCAGCCCCGGCACGATCCTTTTCCGATACTTCGGAATCCTCAATCCCGGAACTATGTGTCGCCAGATGGCGGATAGTGATCTTTGATTTTTGAGGATCATTTTTCCATTCAGGAATATATCTGCAGACCGGGTCATCAACATTCATTCTTCCATCGTCAAGCGCGAGTAAGAGTGACATTCCGCCGACAAGTGCTTTTGCCAGTGAAGCAGTATAATGCTTCCTGTTTTCATCCCAACCTGGTGCATACCATTCCAGCACGATCCTGTCATTTCTTATTACCAGTATTGAGGTGGTTTTGTAAACTGCCAAAGTATCTTTCAATGCATTAAACTTTTCCGAAGAAAAACCCATATCTCCAGGTGAGGCAATTCCCCAGCTGAATGTCTGGCCGCCGGCAACATTATAAAGGACTGTCATCAGCAGGATAAATAATATTCGCGGTTTCATTTTTCTATAGTTTTAAAATCCATGATCAAAGGATTCAGGGTTCCGGAAACCTAATTCTGACCGTATTAAACGAGTCATTATTTTTACCCCTTCCCCCTCAGGTAAAAACCATGGTTACAGCCCGGTCAGTCTTATCGCTTTTATCATCCCGGCGTCATTCTTTTTTAAATCAACCAGCGTAAGAATGATGATTTCAGGTCCGCTACTCAATTCAATTTTTCCCATATCCATCCAAGACCAGGTTCTTTCAACTGATTCGGA
>DNOQ01000047.1:0-3235 GCA_003501665.1 Bacteroidales bacterium
GACGGAATTAGAAAATGAATTGATTTATGGAAACAAGAACAATAGTGGCCGGAATTTCACAAGGCGATATAAATGGCATTGGCTATGAGGTTATTATTAAAACCCTTGTGAACAATATAATAAATGACATCTGTATACCCGTTGTTTATGGTTCGCCGAAGGTTGCCGCCTATCATCGCAAAGCATTAAATATTAATAACTTCAGTTTTAATAACGTAAGATCAGCCGAGGATGCCAATCCGAAAAAGGCGAATATGATAAACTGCCTTGATGATGATGTGAGGGTTGAGCTTGGCAAATCAACCGCACAGGGTGGTGAAGCAGCTCTCACTTCTCTTGAAAGGGCAATTGAGGATCTGAAGAACGGCAGGATTGATGTCCTGATAACTGCCCCGATAGATAAAAATAATATACAGTCGGATAAATTCAGTTTCAGGGGTCATACGGAATATCTGATGTCAAAAGCGGGTGTCGATGATGTGCTTATGTTCATGATAAGTGAAAATATGAAGATAGGCTTTGCGACAGGGCACATTCCGCTTAAAAAAGTTCCCGAAGTTCTGACGGTTGAACTGATTGCCCGCAAGCTGAAATTGATGAGTCAATCTCTGATGATGGATTTCGCCGTAAGAAAACCACAGATTGCAGTGCTGGGCCTTAACCCGCATGCCGGAGATAATTCACTCCTGGGTACTGAAGAGGAAGAAGTCATTATTCCGGCCATTAAACAGGTCGAAAAAGAAGGGATTATGGCTTTCGGCCCTTTTCCTGCCGATGGTTTCTTCGGTTCAGGAGCTTTTACAAAATTTAACGGGATTCTTTCAATGTATCACGATCAGGGATTATCGCCATTCAAAGCCTTATCATTTGATTCCGGTGTCAATTTTACTGCAGGTCTTCCGTTTGTACGGACATCTCCTGTACATGGAACTGCCTTTTCGATCGCGGGAAAAGGTGAAGCATCGGAAAACTCTTTCCGCCAGGCAGTCTATCTTGCATGCAGTATTTTCAGGAACAGGCAGTTATATAATGACATCTCAAAAAATCCGCTTAAACATCAGGAAATAGATATTCATACTGACAAGGTTGATGAACTGCCTCCTGAAATTTTTAATTCTGAACAACCATTATGATCGATTATATTAAAGGGATCGTCTCCGGGATCACACCAACATTTCTGACAGTAGAGACCGGCGGAGTTGGATATTTTATTAACATCTCCCTGAATACATTTACAAAACTGGAGGGTAAAAATGAATACAAAATCCTGATACATGAGGTAATCAGGGAAGATGTTCACCAGCTTTTTGGATTTGCCGACAAGGAGGAGAGGGACATATTCAGATTACTGATATCCGTCACGGGTGTAGGAGCCGGAACTGCAAGGATGATGCTCTCATCGCTTAGCCCTCCGGAAATTGAAAAAGCCGTTTTAGGATCAGATGTACATACACTGAAAGGTGTCAAGGGAGTTGGATTGAAAACTGCGGAGAGGATCATAGTTGACCTGAGGGATAAGATTGGCAAACAGTCCGGAACCGGTGAAATATTTGCTTTTACAGACAATACGAAGCGTGAAGAGGCGTTATCTGCTTTAGTGATGCTGGGATTTGCCAGAGGCGCTGTCTTAAAAGCCCTTGATAAAATAATGAGGGAAGACAGGAACCTGACTGTTGAGGACATGATAAAGAAAGCGCTGAAGAACTTGTAAAACAGAATATAATCCGGATTGGGATCAGGGAAAGTATATAGAGATATCCTTACAGGTTTTTGTCTTATACTGTTCGTTTCCTTTATTATTAGTCTCAGGGAAGCAGGAGGACAGATATCTTCCCGGCCTTCAGCCCTTCAGGATACAGCCCCGCGGCCGATTCTGAAACTTCAGGATGTTTCAGGCATCCCCTGGGAAACAAGAAATAAAAATCCTCTCTTTCTTAATAATCCTTCAAATATTACATCGACTGTCATATACGATCCTGAAAAAAATGAATATATAATTTACCAGAAGGTCGGTTCATTTGATTACCGTACTCCGGTCAGGATGAGTCCTGAGGAATTCAGGAAATATGAGTTCGAAAGAGCGATGCGGGAATACTGGGAATCAAGGATCTCCGGTGATGTTGCCGGATTCAGGTCAAACCTGATACCACAGATCCAGGTGGGAGGAGAAACATTTGATAAGATATTCGGCAGCAATGTGATCAATATAATTCCGCAGGGTTCGGCCGAACTGATCTTCGGGATAAATATTTCGCGAACCGAAAATCCCACTCTTTCCGAAAAACTAAGAACTATCCCGACATTTGATTTCAAGGAAAAGATCCAGATGAATGTCACCGGAACAATAGGTGATAAGATGGAGCTCGGGGTCAACTACAATACTGACGCAATGTTTGAGTTTGAGAACAGGACTAAGCTTCAGTATTCGGGTAAGGAAGATGAGATACTTAAAAAGGTGGAAGCCGGTGATGTAACCCTTCCTCTTACCGGTACGCTTATAACAGGAAGTTACAGCCTGTTCGGACTTAAGACAGAAATGCAGTTTGGTAAATTAACCGTAACCACAGTCCTTTCACAGCAAAAAGGTGAGTCATCAGTGATACAGGTTGAGGGTGGTGCACAGCAAACTCCATTTGAGATTTTTGTTGATAATTATGAAGCCAACAGACATTTTTTCCTTTCACAGTACTTCAGGGATATTTATGATGATGCATTAAAAACCCTTCCCGTTGTAAGTTCAGGAATAAACATAGAAAGGATAGAAGTATGGATAACAAATAAAACAAGCCGGTTTGAGGAGGGAAGTAACCGGAATATCGTTGCATTCATGGATCTGGCTGAAAACGGCAATCATATTTTCAATAATATACCTGAATTTCAGGAGACTCCCGGTGCGACAATATTTCCTGATAACAGTGCCAACAATCTGTATGAACAGCTCAATTCAGGGTATTCAGGAGTCAGGAACGTTGATCAGGTAACTAATGTATTTGATCCTCTCTATCCCGGATTCCAGATAGGAAGGGATTATGAGAAGATTGAAAATGCCCGCAAACTGAATGACAGAGAATATATGGTCAACCGGCAGCTGGGTTATATTTCTCTCAATTCGGCTTTAAATACCGACGAAGTACTGGCGGTGGCATTTGAATATACACTCAATGGTAAGGTATACAAGGTTGGAGAATTCTCGACCGACGGTATAGTTGCTCCACAAACCCTTTTATTGAAACTG
>DNOQ01000047.1:3280-4449 GCA_003501665.1 Bacteroidales bacterium
GGGAATTCGATCAACTATCTTCCGGAGGGGAAACTTCAGGATATGATCCTCCTTCAGGTAATGGGTCTCGATAACCTGAATGCCCAGTCCGACAGGCAGCCTGACGGTTACTTTGATTTTATCAATGGTGTGACTGTAATAACTGAAAGGGGAAAAATAGTGTTTCCGGTTCTTGAACCTTTCGGGAGTCATCTCAGGAAGAAAATAAACGATAATAGTCTGGCAGATAAATATGTTTTTCAGGAATTATATGATTCCACACAAACCGTTGCCCGCCAGATGGCTGAAAAGAACAAATTCATACTGGCAGGACGGTATAAATCAGAGTCGGGTTCGGAAATAAGATTAAATGCAATTAATATACCCCAGGGTTCTGTAAAAGTAACGGCAGGCGGGGTCACTCTTAGTGAAAATACCGATTATACCGTAGATTATAATATGGGAACAGTAAGAATTATCAATCAGGCACTTATTGAATCCCAGACTCCCATTCAGGTATCACTTGAGAGCAACCAGTTTTTCGGATTCCAGACCAAGACACTTATCGGGACACATCTTGATTACCGTTTTTCGGATAATTTCAATATCGGCGGTACCATACTCCGGCTTACAGAAAGGCCGTATACCCAGAAAGTAAATTATGGGGAAGAGCCTATTTCGAATACTATATGGGGGCTTAATACTTCTTATAAAACCCAGTCGCAGGTTTTAACGAACCTGATCGACAAAATTCCGCTTCTGGAGACAAAAACACCTTCGTCAATTTCATTTTTTGGTGAATTTGCACAACTGATTCCGGGCCATTCGAAAGCGATTTCCAGTGCAGGGAATTCCTATATTGACGATTTTGAATCCAGTGAGATCCCTCTCGATCTTAAATCCTTCAATGCGTGGACTATTTCCAGTGTTCCTCAGGGCCAGGAACAGATATTTCCCGAGGCACGGCTGAACAATAACATCTCAAGCGGTTTTAACAGAGCAAAAATTGCGTGGTATGTTATTGATCCTCTGTTGTTGAGAAACGGTTCTTCCACTCCCGACCATATTAAGCAAAATCCCGGCCTTCAATCAAGTCACTTTGTAAGAGAGATCTATGAAAACGAGATTTTTCCATATCGTGAAAGTCCGAGCGGCATACCTACAAATGTAACAGTCCTGAATGTTGCCTA
>DNOQ01000454.1 GCA_003501665.1 Bacteroidales bacterium
ATCCATCCTGTCATCCAGCCGGAAGAATTTCCTGAAATCGTCTTTAACAGCCTGGCTTGACAACACCAGAGAATCAGAGTTCTTAATAATAAATCGAATCCTCATCGACCGTTCAAGTAACTTTCTCTTTCTGAAAAAGCCGGGATAGTGCTTATGTTGAAGGTCAGCGTACCAGCAGACAAGTTTGGTATGGCTTTTTGTTCTGACAGGGAAATCATGAACCGGGTAGAGGCCGTCCAGTGTATATTGAGTGATGATCTTATCAATGAACTCATTCTTTCCGGAAAGCCATGATTTTATATAACCCCTGTATACGTCCGGAAAGTCCCATTCAACAGCTGTGAAATGCGGGTAATTTATCTGATCTGCAAATTTCTTCAGGTCCGCCCTGTAAAAAAGGACTATCTCGGGCTTCTCATCCTCATCAAGGAAATTGAGGGTCCTGATCAGGTTAAGAATATAAATAATTCCTCCCATCCAGGATGGATTGAAATTGAAAATTATTCCGAGCTTAAGTCTGTTTGTATCCATGTCTTAAAATATTAATAAACCTTACTTATTCCAGTTTTGAATAAGGTTTCTTATACCCTCGTCAATGTCCCATTCAGGCTTCCATCCCGTATACTTTTTAAGCTTGGTTACATCGGCAAGTAAATGTTCCCGTTCCACCTTTCTTACTCTTTCCGGATCAATTTCAATTTCTATTTTTTGGTTGAGTTGCCTCTCAAAAGACTTTACAATATCTACAATGGAATATTCAATACCACGTCCCAGGTTGAAAGTTTCATATCCCGAATCCTTTAATTCAAGGAGGTGTTTGACCGCATTTGCCATATCAAAAGTATGAATGAAGTCTCTTCGCGGAGTAAGGTTACCTAACTTGATTATTCTGCTCCCTGATCGCAGTTGTTTTTCAATCTCGGGAATTAAATGAGGATTCGTCTCGTTAGGCCCGAAGGCATTGAAGAACCGGCAGACAGTTGTGTCAACACCCGTTGTGAGGTAGAATTCCTTGCAGAGATGTTCGCCAGTGAGTTTACTTAAACCGTATATATCAAGAGGATGCAGCTCATATGTCTCTGTCACTGCCACGTCAAGGATTGGGTAAACTGCAGCTGTAGAGGCAAAAAAGAATTTTTTTAATCCATTCATCTCGCCACAGGCTCGTAACACATTCATTGTCCCCCTTATGTTGGTATCAGCAGCCTCAAATGGATGTTGATTACAATAAGGGATGAAATGAATGGCAGCCAGATGAATTACTATATCGGGCTTAATGAGATTAAATATCTCTCTGATTTTGGCATAGTCCCTGATATCCGCAAGAAAAAAGCGATCATCGCTGATTTTGATGAACTCTCTGCTTCCAAATGAAAGATTATCAAGGACATATATGTCGTGCCCTTCATTAATTAGTGCAGGGACTACTGCAGATCCTATGAAGCCGGCACCTCCTGTTATTATTGTTTTCATATGACATCTTTTTGGATTGGTTTTAGTCTGATAATTTGCTGAAGAGAGCATCTGCATACCTTTCGCCGATCGTTTCGATGGAATACTGACGTATATCTGATCGTGCCTGTTCACCAAGTCTTGACCGTAATAATGCATCATTCATTAATAAAGTCAACTTCTCTTCGAATGTTTTATAATCGTTTAACGGAATTAGAATCCCATTTTTATCATCTTCTATCATTTCCGACGGACCTGCAACACAGTCAAATGCAATAACCGGCAATCCTGCTGCCATTGCTTCACCGATTACATTAGGAAAACCTTCCGAACTGGAGGTAAATGCAAATATGCGGCTTCTCAAATAATAATACTCCACATCGGACTGCTTTCCTGCGAGAACAACTTTTTCCTCAGCTTGGTTTTCCCTTATTATTTTATAGAGGCTTTCGGAAACATTCTGCTTAAGATGGTCATACCCCACAATAACCAGTTTCCAGCCAGGGTTGGAGATCCTTAGAAACAATTTAATAAGTTTGTCATGATGTTTCGTTTGTATCAATCGGCCCACCGTAAGTACAATATTTTCCTTTTGAACTTCAGGTTTCTCATTTATTGCACGGATGGGATTACCAATAATAGTAATGTTACCATGTCTGAACTGAGCCTGGTAAATGTCCGCAGCTTTCTTTGTCTGAACAATTATGCCGGAAGCGCCTGGGTAAAGGCGCTTTCTAAGCCAGTCATGAAACCTTCCCAATGTTTTGTCAGGCTGGCATCTGTCCGAGATATAAACAGGAAAAGGTAACCATTTCAAAGAGATAAGGACAAAGCTGTTCCAGTACTCTCCGAAACTCAGGATAACCTCAGGGGTAATTTTCTTAATTTCGGATCTCAGATAGGCCATTGTTCGTAATGTCAGAAAAAACCTGTAATTGTTAATGAATTTGAATTGCGGTTTATGTACAACCATATCTCCGTTAAGGGGATAAAAGATCTCCCGGGTAATTCCATAAAGCACGATGTGCACCTGTATATCTCCCCTGCCGACAAAATATGAGGTAAGTTCTGACATAACCCTTTCCATACCTCCGGCCTGCATGGAGGGTATAACGAAACATATTTTTCTTTTAGACATTCTACTTAAAAAGAATCAATGGTCATATGTAAATTCTTATGCAGCTGGCATTTATTCACAATTCTGCAATTATTGACCCACTCAGAACTGAAAGTATATGAACTGGCTTCCGTCAAAAACTCCAACCAAAAGAATGATAATGATCATCGCGACGCAAGTCATGGACTGAACATACCATCTATTGTTGCTTAGAACAGCAAAGGATGTATTGAAGTACCTATGTTTCAGCTCAACCAGTAAAAGAAAGAGTATGCCAAAGACCGGATATGCAATGTCTTTATAGTTCTCATAAAACAGCGGACCACGCAGATCTCCAAAGCTCTTAATGATCGTGGTTAAGTCACTGAAACTGTTCGCCCTGAAGAAGATGTATG
>DNOQ01000408.1 GCA_003501665.1 Bacteroidales bacterium
CCCCCCATATCTTGCTGATTCACAGATTGCTGCCCCGATACCGGCCGCACCCAGATCAGAACATGCTCTTATTCTGCCTGTGGCAAAGGCAGCAAGCAGAGCTTCCAGAACAATTCTTTCCTCTTTGAATAAAGCTATTGCAGGACGCATCTCATCCGCAAGTCCGGCCCTGAAAAGAGTATCATTGCCATCGTTGCCTGTCACACCTATGATAATAATCTTATCTCCGGCGCTTTTTGCAGGTTTCGTGAGAGGTTTATCAGTAACCAGCTTCCCTATCACTGAAACCACTACTGCCGGAACAATATCAGAAAATGAAGTGGAGAATCCACCGCCTACAATAAATACATCCATAGCCTCACACATGTCCCTCAATCCCTTTACCATGAGGTTTACCCTTTCCTGGCTCGTCATAACCCTGCATTTGCCACAATCACAATGTCCCTTAAATCCACAGGAGCCAACAATTACTTCCTGGTCAAGAGGCCTGGTCCCGATGAAATCAAGCAGAAAGACCGGCCTTGCTCCCATGGCGGCGACATCCCGCATGGCTCCTCCTGCACCGGTTGCCGCAGCATCATATGGCCTTGGCACACATGGCGAACAATGACTTTCCAGTTTGGCAACCACATAACCTTTCATGCCCGGTATCTCAAAAACCGCTGCATCATCGTTCTGTTCGGGTCCTATCAGCAGAGCCCCCGGCCAAACCTTGCTTACCTGGCGATTTAGCTCCTGAAATCCCTTAAAATCAATCACTTTATCAATATTGTGATGTAAGTGGACAAATAACCCATGCATCAGTGCTTTCTCAATCGTATTCATTTTACCTCCTGTTTTAAAATTTATGCAATTATAAACTAAATAAATCGTACATAGAAGAAACCAATCCTGTTTGTAAAAATTCTTATTATCCTTTTACCTTATCCTCGCAGTCAGAGAATATTCTCCCGACGCGATATCAAAAAGAGTTTTATTACCCGTCACACGAATATTTCTGATTACCCCGGAAGCATTAAGAAGCGTTTCTCCTTCTGTTATTTTTCCGGGATCAGGTTGCGGCAGAATAATTGTTGCAGAACATGATACGGGTATCCTGATTTTCAGGATTAAATCATCTCCTGATATCTTCCACGAACTTAAAATATCGCCATAAAGGGTTTTGAATGTTGTTTCGGCCCATGTTATGTCACCCACTATTTCAGGAGAGATTACAATGTGCTTACAGGCTTTTGAGTCCTCAGGCTGTCTGATTCCTCCCGGACCGCTGAAGAGCCATTCCATCAAATGGCCCAGCATCATATGATTGTTGGATACTTCAACAAGCCCTGCCCATGATTCGGTAAGGGCAGTCGCTCCTTTTGACATCTGATACCCGTAACCCGGCACATCAGTTTTTGAATTCATTTCGAAAATGAGTTGGGAATGCCCCTCCTTCTCCAGTGTTCTGATAAGGTACCGGTATCCTACATCCCCTGCTGTCAGTGCTTTATTGCCTGCAATAATTGAATTTACCAGGTTATTTAAAACGTCGCTTTTTACAGAATCATCAACCATGCCGAAAAACAGAGGCATTGAATAGGCTGTCTGGCTGCCCGTTGAATATACTTTCGTTTCAGGATTGAAAAATTCCTTATTGAATGATATTCTGATCTGCTCTGCCAGATCCCCATAGTAAGCAGCATCATCCGGATCACCAATAAGCAATGCCATCTTAGCCAGTAATTTTGCATCGTAATAATATATTGAAGTTGCAGTTACAGCTTTTGGTGTAAGCTGTGCAACTCCCGGAAATTCGGGCCCAAGATCGTACCAGTCGCCCAGACCGTGAACAAGGATCCCATTCTGCGACAGCCTGCCAAGATAATCAATGTATCTTTTCATCATGGGATATGCCTTTTTTACAGCTTCAAGATCGCCATACCATTCATAAAGATCCCATGGAAGTATAATACAGGCACTGCTCCACTCGGGAGAATCGCGGAAACCTCCTGCAAATTCAACATATTCCGGTGCAATATCAGGAACAAGACCATTTTCAAGCTGGGCTTCAATCATGTCATCAATCATTTTATTAAAAAGATTATGAATGTCATAAACATATTTAATTGAATTTCCCATAAGGTGTGTTTGCTCCAGCCATCCCAGCTTTTCCCTGTGCGGACAGTCAGTGGCAACACTGGCCAGATTACTTTTTATTGCCCAGTCGATCAGATTGTATATTGAATTAAAAAGTTCATTTGAACATTTGAAACTGCCGACAGCCGGTGAAGAATTTCTTGTATGAAGCATCTTAAGTCCGGTAATTACAGGCAGATTATCAGGATTGGGTTTACCTTCCGGGACCGCTCCCTGTACCCCGACATATCTGAATCCGTAATATGTAAACCGTGGTCTCCATTCCTCCTCCGCATCACTTCCCACGGTATAGGAAAATAAATAAGGAGCTCCTGAAGCTCTTTGTCTGATCAGCGAATCAGCACCTATCAGCTCCGACGGGCACATTTTTATCTCCTGCCCCTTCTGTCCTCTGACTTTTAAATTTATTATCCCTGATGCGTTCTGTCCGAAATCATATATGTAAATTCCGTCAGCAGGATTGAAAATGCTCTCCGGATCAAAAGTCTGAAGGATTTTGAGCGGGTGATCTGTTTCAGGTTTTAATTCTCCCTCCGGTTCCCTCACTCTTATGGCATTTTTCCAGGATCTGTCATCAAAACCCGCTAAATTCCATCCCTGCTGCTCAAGCCTGGCATCATAATCCTCGCCCCCATAAATGCTTGCAAATGTTACAGGTGAAGGGGAAGTTTTCCACGACCGGTCCGTAATGATTGCATGCTCTGTCCCATCGGTGTAGCGAACCTTCAGAACAAGTTTTAGTTTTGGCGCTCCATAAGTTATGACCAGTTTATAATATCTCTCCCTGTTTATGTTGTAAAACCCGTTTCCGACTATAGCCCCTATTGTATTTGTCCCCCTTTTCAGATCATCAGTTATATCATACACATTGTAGAAGCATGATTTGTCATAATCTGTCCATCCCGGAGCCAGAAACCTGTCTCCTGTTTTTTCCCCGTTAATATATAATTCATAATGCCCCAGCCCGCTCACAAAAACATAAGCTTCATCAATCTTTTTATTCAGTGAGATCTCTTTCCTGAAACAGGGCACCACCGTCCTTTTTACAGCAAGATCGCCTTCAATCTTTATACCCCTGTGTATCCCGGGAACAAGGAGCATTGAATCGGGTATCTCTTCAAAACCTATCCACTCCGCACCGTTCCAGTCCTCTTTATTAAACAGTCCGGTGATGAAAGAGGCTGTTTTACTCCAG
>DNOQ01000082.1 GCA_003501665.1 Bacteroidales bacterium
TCATTTATTTGCTCGTCGCTGCACCGGAAACTGCCTTTGTATTCAAGAGGCAGGTATTCGTATAGCATCGAAACCGAATCATAGGAAAGTGAGTTGTCATTATCAATAAAAACATACCGGAAGGCTTTTGAGCCCGGGAGGGTAAGTTCGGCCTGAGTACCATTTTCAACAGGCAGACGGTCGAGAGTTTCACAATGGTCGACCGACAGTGCTTCATCGGACGATTCACCGTAATAAATGTTTAAAATGCCATTACCTATTAATCCGTGAATTTTCAGATAGCCAAAAGTCTCTTTCCCGAAATCGTAAAGGATGCCGTTATTTATTTGTTTTTCAGAATTAACCGGCACAGGTCTGATCGCAAGTCTGAATTGCGAAGGTAGGTTAACAGGTGAATTGAAATTCCAGCATCCGGCATTTACGTATAATGTTCCCGTTGAAGTGTCCGAAGCTTTGCCCGATTCATCAATCCATTCCTTGTCCTCGAATGTTACACTCCACGATCTGTCTGATTGAAAGGTTTCACCCTGAACAAATATTGCAGGTACACAGGCCTGGTTATGCACTTTTATGTTCAATGAGTGTTTTCCTGCCGGAATAATAATTTCCTCAGGTGCCCATTGCAGCAGTTTGCCGTCAAGTTTTACATTGTATTGCCCTTCTACCTTAATTATTACTGTTTCAGGGGTTGTCAGCTCGAGTTTTTTGGAGAATTCGACCAGGACATAGTGGTTTTCCATTTTCCAGAAAGGGGGGAAAAAGGTTCCTCGTTCGGTACGCTGGTTCTGTACCTTATTTCCTAACCAGATCTCGTAATCACCGGGATACCATATCCAGGTAGCCTGCCGGGCCTGTATCAGCACTTCAGGTATGATGGTAAAAAATATCAGGGAAATACAAAAAAATCCAGGAAGCGTATGAATATATTTTGGTTTCATTTTAAATCTGTTTATTTCCTGACAGGTATCCACACCGACATTTCTGATTTACCCCTGTTGCCCCATGCAAAATACGGGATAAGGCGTACAGGTATCTCCTCTAATTCTGATTTTGTATCCAAAGGATAATAAAGCCCGGATGAATGTCCTCCTTCTTTGCTGAGAAAAGCCTTTCCTTCCAGAACGGTCATTTTTACCCCTGCTATTTCATCTGTAACCGGTTCTAACTTTACCGTGGAAGAAAGTAAAACATCAAAAATATCCACATCATTCATATCAGATGATTCGATGCAATATACAATGGGCCCCCTTTTTACTGCTACCTGGTTGCGGGTTTCCTCTACCAGTCGGTTTGCTTCCATTAACTTAGTTGTCATCGGCAGAGTCAATTCAATAATATCGCCTTTTTTCCACTTTCCGGCCAGTCTTAAATATTCTCCGGGATGGGATTCAATATCAACTATTTTGTTATTGACCGATACAGTGTTTCCCTGATCTGCCCAACCAGGAATACGTAAGCTGATCACATACTGTTTACCGGGAGCTTCTTCAAACATTAACCTTATTGAACCATTCCATGGATAATCGGTTTCCTGCTTTATAACTATTTCTGACCCGTCCGGTAACTTTGTGTTTAATGTATTGGTTCCGTAAAGGTTGACGGCAATTCCTGTCGGGGTCAATGCGTATGCATAATTATGGGTTTCGGCGACAGTGCGTACAACGTTGGGAGGACAACAGTTCGACCAGGCAATATATTCTTCGCGTTCTTTATTCCAGCGTAATTTATAGGGCAATTTGTGATCGACCCGCAAAGGATTGGTGTAATTAAACCTTGTTCCTCCCAGGTCGGTACCCGAAAGCACACTATTGTAGAAGGTAAGCTCAATAATGTCCGCAAAACGTGCATCGCCGGTTGCCAGTAACATCCTGTAATTCCAGAGCACATTCCCTATATTGGCACAGGTTTCATTATGTGCTGAGATGTTGGGAAGCTGAAATGCCTGGCCATAAGCCTGATGCACTTGCTGGATGACTTTTTGATCATAGGTAGTGCCGTTTGGTGAAATACCATCATAAAGCGCTCCACAAGCCCCTGTAATATATAGTTTCTTATCAACAACATCCTTCCAGATACTCTTCAGTGCCATCATTAAAGAATCTTCACCCGTTTCGAGGTATAAATCGGCCACACCTGCATACAGATAGTTAGCGCGGACGGCGTGCCCGACCGCTTCGTGCTGCAGGCGGAATGGTATCCGGTCCTGGTTATGGTCTGTGCCATCATCAATCACCCCCCTTATGTCTATCATCTTTTGAGCCAGTTCAAGGTAATCCTGTTTACCGGTTGTACGATACATTTCTATAACGCCCATATAATGTGAAGGGCAAATGGTATTACGGGCTTGTTCAACCGTTGCATCCTTGTGATAAGCGACAAGAAAGCCGGTTGCCTTTTTTGCAATGTTAAGTAAGTTGGTCTGGCCTGTTACACGGTAATGCAAACAAGCAGCCGTCATAAGGTGTCCCATATTATATGTTTCAAAATTCATCCGGTCTTCAAACTCTTTAACTGTTCCCGGATCATTCCGTTGCATGATGAGGGTAGGGGTATGTATGTAGCCATCGCTTCGCTGGGCTTTCGCGATAACTCCGACTATCTGATTCAGTTCAGTGAACAAACGTTTGTCCTTTGTAATGCCGTACAATGAAGTTACGGCTTCGAGGGTTTTATAAAAGTCACCATCGTGGAATGGAGGTCCTTTGTGATTTCCCTGCTTTAACCCGGCAGCAATCTCGAAATTACAATATCCATGGCAGACTGAATCATTCTTATAGAGATTCAGCATGTTCATTACCATGGTGTCTTTACTCAACTCAAACCAATACCCCCAAAATCCACCGGTCCATTGCACAGCATCTGCATCAACCGGTACAAGCCTGGCATAAGGACTTTTTGAGGTATTTACAAGCGCTTTATCCTGGGCTGTTAAAATGCAAGTGAATGTAGCTAAAGTCAATATTATTAAAATTCTCTTGCGCATGATTCAGGATCTTTTACTGTNNTCATTTAAGTTCATTTTGTTAATGCTGTACAAGAAACAAAATTTTTAACGGCTTTATCCTGAACTGATATTTATAGTCGCCGGCAGGTACCCGGGACTATTCAACTGTAACCACAACCCGTTGATATCTTGTTAATTCAGGGATTCCATCGTCCGTAACCTGGCAGATAATATGGATTGTATTCCCCTTTGTGGCATCGGCAGGTACAGTAAATGACGCAGTGAGCTTCCCGGCATTCCTGATATCGACGCTTCCCTTATATTTATCTGCTTCTTCATATTGCCACCATTTATACGTAAGCTTATTGCCATCCGGATCGTATTATAATCCGTTTATGCCTTATCATGATTATAAAGTTCCCAACCCATGTAGTTACCTATGG
>DNOQ01000237.1 GCA_003501665.1 Bacteroidales bacterium
TTTTCCAACACCTGCAATCAGGGTAATGGAGGAAGTCGGCAATTGGATGGCAGTTAACGGTGAAAGCATATTTGGAACAAATCCCTGCCCTTCCGTCAGATTGCCTTTTGATGGACGTTGTACAATGAAGCCCGGTAAGCTTTATATAAATATTTTTGAATGGCCCGTTGGGGAACAGATCATTATCCCGGGAATAAAAAATAAGATTAAAAAGATTTACTATCTGAATGACAGGGAACAGCACCCTCTTGACTATGAATTTCCTGATAATGCACATTTATTGATAACCCTTGATAATGAGAATGTTTCCCGTGACTTAATAAATCCTTACAGCACGGTGATTCTTATCGAGTATTCAGGTGACCTTGAAACAGTACCATCTCCTCCGGTCACAGACAGGGCATATTCCACGGTTTTTGATCCAAAAGATGCCCGGATAAATGGTACTACTTTGAATTATACTTTCAATCATGTATGGGGTAAAGGCAGAGGTTATAATATTTATGACTGGTATAAGACAGATGAAACAGTGGAATGGGAATTATCCGCATTGAGGGAAGGAGAATTTGATATTGAACTTTGTTACGGTGCTGCAGAAAGTTGCTCAGGGAATGAATTTGTTGTTAAGCTGGGAGATAAGATATTGCATTCCAGGGTCCAATCAACGGGAGACTGGTACGATTTCCGTAAACATATTATCGGCAGTATAAATATTAAGGCGAATAGTAAAAATGTCCTGATTGTCAAACCTGTAAAAACGGTGGGGTGTTCTCTGATGAATCTGCAATCAGTCAGGCTTTTACCTGTAATAAGATAATATATGAATTCAAATTAAATAAATTGGAAAATATGATCAATCCGGAAAAAACCATTAGAAGAAGATCGCCTGGGCAACTGGTTTCCCGCGTAATTTCAGGAATATTATTCAGCGCTCTGATCCAATATACGGTTCTTGCAGAAGAACCTGGTGCTAAAGAGTTAAAGATCAAGGCACCAATCCTGAGATGGGATGAAGCTATTCCTATTGGAAATGGCCTTACTGGTTGCCTTGTCTGGGGAGAAAAGAATCTGGTCCGTTTTTCATTCGACAGAGGTGATCTGTGGGATAACAGAATTCCCGGGGAGATAAAAGAACCGGGCTTTACCTGGGCAAATATTCAGAAGCTGGTGAAAGAAAAAAACACCGCAGAAATATCAAGGCTTACGGATAAACCTTATAGTTATCCATATCCCACAAAACTTCCGGGAGTACGCCTTGAACTTGAGATGAATCCTGAATTCTCCGCAAAAACCTTCAGCCTCGATATATCAAAAGCAGTATGTACTGTTGAACCAGCTTCGGGAAAACAAATAACTGTTTTTACCAGTGCTGTTAAACCTGTTACCATTATCAGATGTCCGGAATATATAAATGCCGTTTTAAAAGTCCCTACCTCCGTAAGCAAATTAGGTTATCCGGAGCCGGAGACAGGAAAAGAAGGCGGCAATCTCTGGTGGAAGCAGAAAACGGTTGAAGACCTTGAATATGGAGCATATATGGCTGTGAAAAAAATCAATGGGGAATGTGTTATTGCAATTTCTTTCACTTCCAATGAAGATACCGGTGATTATATTAACCTTGCGAAAAAACAGGCACAGGAAGCATTGCAGGCCGGATTCGAAAATATCAGGACAGAACATGAAAAATGGTGGGATGGTTTCTGGGCTGTATCTGAAATAAATCTGCCTGACCTGACACACCAGCGCTATTATAATCTGATGCAATACTATTATGGCTCCGCATCGCGTAAGGGTTATCCCCCCATACCTCTTCAGGGATTATGGACAGCTGACGAAGGTGGTCTGCCACCATGGAAAGGTGATTTTCACAACGATATGAATGTCCAGATGACCTACTGGGCTTATTATGCCAGCGGACAATTTGATTGTGGTGAAAGCCTGACAGATTTCCTTTTCAAACTTGCTCCCGTCCACCGCGATTTTGCCAGAGATTTTTTCGGAGTTGAAGGTTTAATGGTACCGGGAGTGATGGGATTAAAAGGACAACCTCTTACGGGATGGGCACAATATTCTCTTTCCCCAACCATGAGTGTCTGGCTGCTTCAAAACCTTTACTGGCACTGGCGTTATACGCTGGATCAAAAGTGGCTGAAGGAAAAATGTTACCCCTATTGCAAAGAAATGGCTGTGGCCATGGAATCTCTTTTAAATGAAGATGAAAATGGCAAATTAAAATTACCCCTT
The DNA here is from genome assembly GCA_003501665.1 of Bacteroidales bacterium. GTDB lineage: Bacteria > Bacteroidota > Bacteroidia > Bacteroidales > VadinHA17 > LD21. The sequence continues at coordinate 2,245 of DNOQ01000237.1, forward strand.
TCCAGCTCACCTGAGATCCATAATAATTCGTTACAGGCATGGCTCACACCTAACTCGAACAATGATCAGGCATTACTTATCTGGATGGCCGATGCCATGGCTGAAATGGCAGGTGAACTGAAAATAAAGTCAGATGTAAAGCACTGGAAAGAATTCCGTTCTAAACTTGAAGAACTGGCTGTTGACGAAAATAAAGTATTACGTATCTCTCCTGATGAGTCACTCAAAGAGTCACACCGCCACCATGCCCATCTGATGGCAATATATCCGCTTGGAATACTTCACATGGAAAACAACCAGCATGACAGGGATGTTATCGTCTCATCACTGGATAACCTTAATAAGCTGGGAACCAGGTTTTGGGTCGGATTCAGTTTTCCCTGGGCATCTTGTATGGAGGCCAGGGCCGGACGTGCCGATGAGGCATTTAATTACCTGGACATCTATGTTAATGCTTTTACTTCTCCGAATGGATTCAACCTTAATGGCGATCAATCCGGAAAAGGTTACTCTGCGCTTACTTACCGGCCATTCACACTTGAAGCCAATTTCGGAGCCGCCCAGGCTGTTCATGAAATGCTGATTCAAAGCTGGGGTGGTAAAGTCAGGATTTTCCCGGCTCTGCCATCGGATTGGCAGGATGTCAGTTTCATGGATCTCAGGGCAGAAGGCGGATTCA
>DNOQ01000318.1:0-2159 GCA_003501665.1 Bacteroidales bacterium
CTTTATGGACAGACGCTAATTAGTATAATTTCTTCTCCATCATATACTCCGCGATCTGGATGGCATTTGTTGCTGCACCCTTACGGATATTATCGGAAACGATCCACAGATTAAGGCATTTCTCCCTAGACAGATCCCTTCTGATCCTGCCAATAAAAACCTCATCCCTGTTATGTGCAAGTATTGGCATCGGATATTTGTTTTCAGCCGGATCATCATAAATAGCATTCCCGGGAAATCTGCTGATCAGCGATTTAACCTCATCAATATCATATTCATGTTCAAATTCAACATTAACAGCTTCTGAATGTCCTCCAACAACCGGTATCCTTACCACGGTCGCAGTCACCATTATTGTGTGGTCCTCAAGTATTTTCCGCGTTTCATCAATAAGTTTCTGCTCTTCGGTGGTATAACCGTCGGGCTGGAAAGTGCCGCCGTGGGGAAAACAGTTAAGATCGATGGGATGTGCATACGCCATTTCACCCCTGATGCCGCTCCTTTCATTTTCCATCTGCTGAACGGCTTTAATACCCGTTCCTGTAACTGACTGATATGTTGCAACAACCAGACGTTTAATTTTATACTTCCAGTGAAGTGGCGCGAGAGCCATTACCATCTGTATCGTTGAGCAATTGGGATTTGCAATTATTCTGTCACCTTTTTTCAATACATGACTGTTTATTTCCGGAACTATCAGAGGGACTTCCTTGTACATACGCCAGGCTGATGAATTATCTATAACCACTGTACCGTTCTGAGCGAATGCAGGAGCCCATTCCCTTGAAACAGATGCGCCGGCAGAAAATATTGCAAATACAGGCTTTGCCTGGATAGCTTCCATAAGACTTACTACCTTCTCGGGTTTGTTCATAAATATGACCTCTTTTCCTGCAGATTTTTCTGAAGCGGCAGGAATCAATTCAGTTACGGGGAAACGTCTCTCTTCAAGGACTTTAATCATTGTCTGGCCTACCATTCCCGTGGCTCCAACAACAGCAACTTTCATAATTTTCCGATTGATTCTTGTTTAATTTATTACTAATTTTACTTTGCAAAACGGTCAAAAGTAACGTTTTTTTCAATCCGTCCGCTGCATGAAAAAAGTTATTTTACTGGTTATGTTTGTGCCGTTTATGGTACATGAAATTGGTAATATTCAGGTTATAACGGAACCATTTCCGGATTCATACCGGGCAAAACCGGGTGATATCGTAATCACTGAGATAATGGCAGATCCTGTTCCCGTTGTGGAGCTTCCCCCTGAGGAATATATTGAGATTTTTAACCGCACAGGGAACACCATTGACCTGAAAAACTGGAGACTCTCATCTGCTGATCAGAATTCTTATTTCCCGGTAGTCGAAATCGGTCCCGGAGATTATCTGATTTTATGTTATGTTTCCGATACTTCGGTATTAAAACCTTATGGCCGGGTTACAGGATTAAAACCATTTCCGGCACTTACAGACAGGGGAAAAGTAATTACCCTTCTTGATGATCAGGGCACGATTATAAGCGGGGTTGAATATTCATCGGACTGGTACGGATCCACTCTGAAAAGCGGAGGTGGGTGGTCTCTTGAGATCATTGATACAGATTATCCTTTTTTTGCTGAGGGTAACTGGGAAGCTTCATCTTCGCGCAAAGGCGGTACTCCCGGAAGTGTGAATTCATCCACCCGAATAAACCCTGATCGCAATTTTGCCGGAATTATCAATGTTTTTCCGAAAGACAGTATAAGCATATTGATCGAGTTCAGTGAACCGGTCATCGGTTTTGAAAGTCGTATAAACCGAATTTTATTTGGAGAATCCGGTATCAGTGCTGCTGGACTCTCTGATCCGTTATACCGGCGTTTCATTATAACCCCTGAACATCATCTGGAAAGAGGCAGGCTTTATACACTTTACCTTCCGCCTGATATAACTGATTTTGCCGGCAATTATCCATCCCGGATGAGTTACTGTTTCGGTTTACCCGAACCTCCGGAGAAAAAGGATCTGGTATTTAATGAACTTCTGTTCAATCCTCTTCCTGATAATCCTGATTACATCGAATTTTTCAACCTTTCCGAAAAAGTGCTTGATGCATCAGAGCTTTTTCTTGCATCAGTAAATGATCAGACTGGCATAATTTCAGAGTCAAGGCAGGTTACA
>DNOQ01000318.1:2317-2735 GCA_003501665.1 Bacteroidales bacterium
TTTATACAATGAGAAAATGCACTATAGCCTGCTTTCAGGCAAGGAAGGGATCTCACTTGAAAAAATCAGACCTGATCTGCCGTCTGATGAAAGTGTAAGCTGGCATTCGGCTTCGGAGAGTTCGGGATGGGGTACCCCGGGAAATCAGAATTCTGTTTTCACTAAGGGACAGGATGAAACCGGAAAGATTAACCTGTCATCTCAAAGAATATCTCCCGACAATGACGGTTATGAAGATGTACTGGTCATTGATATAATTACCGGTGATCCCGGAACCATAGTTACACTCACAATATACGATGAGACAGGCAGTTACGTCAGGAAGATTACCGAAAACTTTCTGGCGGGAAACAGGGCTTCGCTCATCTGGGATGGAACAGCAGATGACGGAACACCTGTCCGCAGGGGGATCTACATT
>DNOQ01000108.1 GCA_003501665.1 Bacteroidales bacterium
GGATCATTCCCCCCTCTCGCTACAACTAAAAACCCTGTGGCAGCCGTCAGGCTGACACAGGGCTTTTTTGTTTGAAGCCCGTGAGCCCGCACACAGGGCTGAAAAACAAAAAAGCCGTAGTCAGGCGGGAGCCTGACAGGGTTTTTAGTTGTTAAGCACCCCCCTTGAGAATCGCCAAAGGCAATTCCCCCTCTCGCTACAAGAAATAGCCCTGGTCAGCCTTGAATCTGGAGCAGGATTTTTTGTTCCATATTAATTCTTTTCTATTTTTTAGTTCATTATATGCTGGTAGTTGTGTAACCGGGCTAAATTGAAACAAAATGTCATTTGTTAACTCAAACTCGCTTTTTGTATATTTGATTTTAAAATATGGAATCAGATTATTCTAATTTAGTATAAAAAAGTTAATATGAATAGTAAAAGAATTTACCCATACATGGTTGCGATGGCAGCCATTCTTCTGACCTGTATGACATTATTCACACCTCTTCAGATATGTATAAAGCTCACCATCAGAATTATCCTTCTGCTATTAAGCATTGCTGCGTGGGTGATCTTCAGAAAAAGAAACTATCAATTAGGGATTCTGTTATCCTTCCCGCTATTAGCCCTTAACCTTGCGTTTCTTATTGTCACACCTTTCACCCCTCAACTTTACAACCTGAATATAAGCAGCTCTAAAGGAATTGCATTATCAAAACTGAGTGATTCGTTGATTATCAGCACAGTTATCATCATTACCTTTCTAATAGCAAATCAATCGCTTAAGAGTATCTATCTCACAAAAGGCAGATTAGCAATAGGAATACCTGTAGGTCTCATCTTTTTCTTCTTATTAGGGTTTATAGCATTTAAAAATCCCGGACAGCCTGCAGATCCTTCCTTTTTAAGGAATCACTGGATATGGATACTTGTTTTTGTTATAGCAAACGGTTTTATGGAAGAGTTGATTTTCAGAGGTATCTTTCTTGAAAAACTGAATTTCATGTTCAATCATCATCTTTCAATACTTTTGACATCCGTGTGTTTCGCAATTCCACATATTATTGTGCAATATCAGCCTAATATACTGATGTTTACAGGGATCTGTTTTGTTCTTGGAATGATATGTGGTTATGCTATGCACTATACCCGAAGCATTATTGCTCCAACGCTTATACACGCCGGAGCCGATCTGATGATAATTTTACCAATATTTACAACATTTGGAGTTACTGGTTAGTATAAATAAATTAATAAACACCTGAGATGAGACCCGGTCGAAAAATTCTTATTAGCTGTCTGTTCGTCATAACTATAAGTGCTGAGTCACAAATTCCACCACCACCACCACCTCCTCCTGCATCTGGTCAGGTTAACAGAGCAGACAGTCTGCTAATGGCAGGAAACATTAAGCCTGCTATTACAGAATATAGAAAAATGTACGCTCAGAACAGAACTGACAGGAATATAATATATAATTATGCCTGTGCACTATCACTTGCCGGGCAGGCAGACAGTGCACTCGTGTATTTATATAAAGCAATGAAAATTGATCCGTCAATTTCCATTCTCACTGATCCTGATCTGCTTGCCGTCAGGGAATCCGGGGGCTGGGAGGAGTTTGAGAATGAACTGATTTCAGCTGTAAACAAGAAGACCGGCAATAGTATAAAAGATGTAGCCTATGCAAAATCGCTCCTGAGACTCCTGTGTCTTGAAGAGTCAGTATTTTATGAAGTAGGAATTGCAGTCAGAAACCTTGGTCCCGACTCCCCTGTTGTAACTGCGCTCAGAAGGTTGCAATCATGGCAGAATGAAAAAAACCTTTCAGAACTGCAGGCGAGGATTGATTCAGAGGGATGGCCCGAAATAAGTCAGGTAGGAAGACAGGCAGCCAGTGCTGCGTTTTATGTGATTCAGCATTCAAATGCCAAAACCCAGGAGAAGTATGTAAAACTGTTCGAGGCTGCCTGCCGGAATAATGAAGGGAACTGGCAACAGTACGCACTGATGTTCGACCGCATGAGGATGAACCAGAATAAGCCACAGAGGTATGGTACACATGCGTACCTGGATCCTGGCAAAGGAAGAACTGATGAGCTTTATCCTCTCGAGGATGAGACAAGAGTCGATGAATGGAGAAAAGAGATCGGACTTGAACCTCTGAAAGACTATCTGTCCAGAACCGGTATCAAAAAATAATCCGGGAATAGTGACACATTAATCGAACTGTTACATCTGAATAATAAATAGTTGTGAGAATCCTTTTCAATAGATTGCAAAGTATATCATTGACAGCAGCAATGCTCATGCTTTGTGGATGCACAAATGCTCAGGAAAGTCAGAATACCGGAAGTTTAAAGTCCTGGGTTTATTCTCAGAATGAGCTTGAAAAAATGATGACTAAACCAGCCAGCATGGGTGAATACCAGCCTTCTCAGGCCGGGCCGTTAAGAAAACCCGACGGAAAGGGAGGATTTACTAACGACAGTACCTTTACAGTAGAAAAGATCAGGATAAGAAGTGAAGGATTCCTGATTAGTGGATGGCTGTATCTTCCGTTGGGAGACAGGAAGTGCCCTCTCGTGGTACTGACAAACGGTGGCGGAAATATTGTCCGGTCAATCAGGTCATTTTCTGATTTCATGGCTCCGGTACTGGCTCATTGCGGATATGCTGCATTCGTGCATGATAAAAGGGGAACCGGGGAATCAGAGGGAGAGTACGTTAAAACAACCTATGATGATTACATAACGGATGCTGGCAATTGTGCCCTTTCCCTTTCGAAACATAACAGAATCGACTCTGAAAAGATAGGTGTTATGGGTGCAAGTGAGGGAGGAAGAATTGCCGTTATTGCAGCCAGCCGGTTCCCGGTTTTCAGTTTTGTAGTCAGCCAGGCGGGAACAATGGTAAGCGCTATAGACGACAGACTATATGCACAGCTAAACGGAATGATCGATAATGGAACAATAAATGATTGCATTGCCGAACTGGTAAAACCTGTCTGGAAAAGGTCCTTCGAAGCATGGGCCAGTCACGATTCCGGGATGCATGCGCAGGTTGACAAGGAGATCAGGCAAATGAGAAAGATATATTCCAGAAGCTATCTCCCTTTCACCAGGAGTGAAATGGATAGCCTCCCCGGGTTTACTGTCATACTTCCGACATGGAACTCTCTTGGTGCTGATTATATGACGGAGATGGAACATTTTGACAAGAAATGGCTTGCGATTTTCGGTGCAGAAGACAGGGTAGTACCAACAGACGAAAGTGTAAGAAATATAAACCGCTGTATGATTCTAAGCGGAAACAGGAACTGCAATATAGCTGTAATACCAAAGGTGGGACATGTGCCGGTTGATATAGAGACAAAAAGACGCATAGATTTCGATTACCTGATAATCAACTGGCTTAACAAGAATGTACTTCTTGAATAACACACTCTATATATAATTTCAAAACCAAAATACTATCGTATATGAAAAAGATTATTCTGATATTAATATTTCAAAGCCTTATGCTTTACAACAGCATGGGACAAAAAACAGATTTACAGATTGACTCAGGATTTTTTGAAGTCGATGGAGGCAGATTGTATTATGAAATGGCCGGGAACGGCAAAAATATAGTACTGCTTCACGACGGAATGGTTAGCAATGAAATCTGGGATTACCAGTTTCCGGTACTGGCAAAGTATTACAGGGTGACAAGGTACGACCGGAGGGGCTACGGGAAATCCTCTGATCCTGAAGCTCCCTACTCTGATATTGAAGATCTGCATGAGTTATTCCTGAAGCTTAAAATTGAAAAAGCTATTTTGTTCGGAATGTCATCCGGAGGTGGCTGTGTTATAGATTTCACACTGAAGTACCCCGATATGGTCAAATCGATAATTCTTGTCGGAGCGGTTGTCGGAGGATATGGATACACTTCCCACATGACATACAGGGGCGGGCATCTGAAATCACCGGCTGATATGGCCGATCCTGTAAAAGCAGCCGAATATTTCGTCTGGGAAGATCCCTATGAGATCTATTCAGAAAATTTAGCTGCAAAACAGAAGGTCTCAGAAATTCTTAAAAGGAATATCCATCGACCGTTTAATTCTCAGTATTATAAACCACCCGACAGGATTGCAGCCCGTTTCCTTGGCGAGATAAAAGTTCCTGCTCTTATCCTGGTAGGAGAACATGATATTCCTGATGTTCATTCTCATGCCGGTGTGATACAATATGGAATACCCGGGGCACGAAGAGAGGTGATACTGAATTCAGGTCACCTTATTCCTGTTGAGCAGCCAGGGGAATTCAATAAGACGGTATTCAGGTTTCTCAGAAGAAATGAGTTCTTCAGTCGTCTGAATAACGGAGGTATCGAGGAAGCGGAGAAATACTTCAACAGCACATTTAACAGCGAACCAAAGGTGCCAATGTTCAGTGAGGCAGAGATGAATCAGCTTGGGTACCGTTATCTTCAGCAGGATAAGACCAAAGAAGCAGTTCGTCTTTTCACCCTCAATACAATTTCATATCCCGATTCCTGGAATGTTTATGACAGTCTTGGTGAAGCTTTGCTGAAAGAAGGGAACAAAAGCCTGGCGGAGAAGAATTACAGGAAATCGCTCGAACTGAATCCTAAAAATGAGAATGCCGTAAATGTGCTTAATAATCTAAAGGGGGAAAGATAATCGGAATGAAAGATTATTAAAAACCAGATGCCATGAAAAGTATTAGAATCGAAAGAAAAAAATTCCCTGACAGACTTGGTTCAAGAGCATCAGGAGCTATAATGATCAGGATGAGAACCAGAGATATGGCCTCATTTCTGGCAGATTCAATAAAAAGCACAATTAAGCTTAAACAGTATGGGATTGAAGGATTAAAAAACCTGGCAGAAAAGTCTGGATGGAAAATCAGCACCATTTCTGATACAAATCCGCGATATATTATCTTCACTTTGTTCCTTGATTCAAAATCATAGCATTGGATTTATTTCAATACCGGACAACAAAAGAAGTCTTGATACTTTAGGATTTAATGGTATATCCCCGGGTCAGATTTGCAGGATTGAAATGTGGTGAGATCTACGATACACATTAAGATTTATTGTAATAATGCAAGGTTCTCAGCAAGGTAAGGTATATTTCATTGAAAAATGAGGGACCAATGTAAAGTTAAGACCTTTATAATGAAAGCGCAAGAAAACGGTTAACGATCAGTAAATCAGTGATTATATCCCCACCCCCCAGGGAATCGCCGTCAGGCAATCCCCCCTCTCGCTACAAAATAAAT
>DNOQ01000306.1 GCA_003501665.1 Bacteroidales bacterium
AGTATGCTAACTATATCCGGTTTCAGATCAAGGCAATCTTTATCCCATCTGTCGGCAAGCTGGAAGACTTTGTTCCCGGATATACCTTTATTATATATCTTGAGATCGAGGTGGGCATATTTCAGCATTAACTGTGCTGCCGTAAGCATGGCATAACCTGTTCCCAGCGCTCTTGCATTATTATGGCTCATATCCTCCTTGTTCCTTCCTGCATCGGTTATCGAGTCGCCCTGAAAAAGAATGGTCTGTCCTTTGAGGAGTTTTATTTTCGGTCCTCCTTTTAGTACGGCGGCTGAAACTATTTCAGGGATGCTTATTGCTGCGACAGTCCCCATTGCAGCTTTCTTAATGAAGCTGCGGCGTGAATTGAATTGATTGTTCATATTGTTTAATCTTTAAAAAAATTTCTTTTTAAAATACCCACCCCATTCCCTTCCCAGGAGGGGATTCGAGATACCTTTCTGCGCTCTGCGCTCTGTGCTCTGAGCTCTGAACGAAATCAATTTCTTACTTCCGNNCTTCCGTCTTCCGACTTCCGTCTTCTCAATACCGTACCTTAATCCTTATCGCCCCCTCCACCGGCTTCTCAGATGCAACCATGACATATCCTCCTCCGCTACCGGATGTTATAGCTCCCGGATAATTGGGGAAGTATTTCGTTTCCATTTCTTCCATAACCTGATCCGGAACCGTCAGAGGGAGTATTTTCCTCCATGAACGAAGAGTTGTGGTCATTGATTTGCCAAGTCCGTCAATATCTTTGTTTAGTATTGATTCCCAGCAACTGTCACCCGCTTCGCCAAGTTCTTTGATAAGTGATTTCTCGAGATGCATAAGTTTCAGGGGATCATAACCCATCGGACGTGGCTGAATTGGGACGAGGTGAATAACATTACTCAGCCACTCACAGATATCTTTCATGGTTGTTGATTCGATCTTTTCGGGCCAGTAACCACCCCTGTAATAAAGCCTGTTAATACCCGGATAAAGAAGTCCGATCTGATCCTGGGAACCTGAAACATAAGTTCTTCCCGGAGGATTTTCGGCGCCGAAAAGAAGCCTTGCATTTGTTTCGTGATCTCCCTCCGGATAACGGTCACCCCACAGCATCTGAGCCACCTTGCGTGAACTGGTCGCCAGTCCCGAACGGTCGTTAAAGTCCATTGTCGGCCATATCTGTGCCACAACCACCGAACCGGGATGGATCTTTGAGACCCACGGCTGATCGATCCATCCTCCTGCCAGACAGAGTCTGTAAGGAAATCTCAGTTCCCGCTTTGTTTCAGAACTGGATCTTTCGGGCAGTCCCGGTTCCGGGATCCTGTCAAGAACAATATATTCAACTCCTTCGCGCCTGCAGAGCTCTTCCTTATCGGAAGAATGACCATCATGATTGACAACAAAATAATCCGGTTTCAGCTTTTTCATATCGGGTTCAAAATCAAGCATACCCGATCCGGAAGCAAGAAAAGCATCACCTACATATTTTATCGATTTAACGATGTAAAGTCTTTCCTTTTCAGAAAAATATGGCTTCCTGTTTTTTAAATTGAAGATATTATCATCTCTCCCGATACTTACATATAATTTGCCGAATGCCGAAGCTGCTTTAAAAAAAGCGATATGGCCCCCGTGAAGGAGATCATAACATCCGCTGACAAGAACCTTTTTCTTTATCATATTGATTCCCCGATTTACCTGTTGAAGCGGTCATTTTCAGGAGCAGCGGTAATTTGTCCTTTTATCCAGTCATAAGTTTTTTTCATTCCGGTTTTCAACGGGATTGACGGTTCCCAGTCAAGGTATTTCCTGATGAGAGTATTATCACTGTTACGTCCTCTGACACCCTTTGGGGCACTCAGATCATATTTTCTTTCAAGTTTATATCCGGCTATATCCTCAACAATATCAACCAGGCGGTTTATGGAGACCATCTCACTGCTTCCAAGGTTGATTGGTTCATTTATATTACTGTACATGATATCATTGATCCCTTTGATACAATCTTCAATAAACATAAAGCTTCTTGTCTGATTACCATCTCCCCATATTACTATCTCCTTTTTATCTGAAAGACCGGCTTCAATTACCTTACGGCAGATTGCTGCCGGAGCCTTTTCCCTTCCTCCGTCATAAGTTCCGAAAGGTCCGTAAACATTATGGAAACGTGCCACTCTTGTTATCAGTCCGAAATCTTCCATAAAGTGACGGCACATACGTTCACTGAAGAGCTTTTCCCAGCCATAACCATCTTCTGCCAGTGCAGGATAAGCATCCGATTCTTTCAGTCCCGGATTATCGGGATCTGTCTGTTTATCTCCGTTGTAAACACATGCGGAAGAAGCATAGAAATATCTTTCAATTCCGCAATCGCGCGACGCTATAAGAAGGTGTGTGTTTATAAGGACGCTGATCATGCATGCAGCCTTGTTATTTTCAATAAATCCCATTCCGCCCATATCTGCTGCAAGATTGAATACCTCATTATACCCGTTTACTGCAGCATAACAGTTTTCTCTAAGGCGCAGATCGAGGACCAGATTATCGGCATCATCGGCAACCTGGTACCATTCATTAAGCGGTTTTATATCGATTGCTCTCACTTTATGACCTTTACCAATCATGTCTTTAACAAGATGGCCTCCGATGAATCCTCCGGCACCAGCTATGACGATCTTCTTCATATTAATGAAATTAATGTATAATAAGTCTTTAAAAATATTTTATCCGAAATCCGGCGCTGCTTTCTCAAGCTTCTGTTTATATAAAAGAAATCCTGCAAGCGCTGTCGCTGATGCAGTAATTCCAATTGTATAAGATATACCGGCGTGAAGTGAAAATCCTTCCGGAGCAAACAGGATATAAGTGACACAGACTGCCGTCATGAACAATGCAGGTAAAAGTGTTATCCAATAAAACTTCCCTGTCTGTAAAAGATATACGGTTATTGCCCACAGGACTACCATGGCAAGGGTTTGATTTGACCATGCGAAATAGCGCCATATGATAGCAAAATCTATTCTGGTAAGAAGAAATCCTACCAGAAACAGAGGTATACTTATAAAGAGTCTGTTTTTTATGGGGCCCTGTTTGAATTTCAGAAAATCGGCAACAATGAGTCTTGCACTGCGGAAAGCGGTATCACCTGATGTTATAGGAGCAGCAACAACCCCCAGAAGAGCAAGTATTCCGCCGAATTTCCCGAGAAGGGAGTTCGAGATTTCATTAACAAGATAGGCCGCATTACCTTTCTGGGCTGTCATCATTTCATTCAATGCACCCACCCCGCCATAGAAACTCATTCCGATGGCTGCCCATATCATAGCAACTATGCCTTCGGAGATCATCGCACCATAAAACACCCTTCTTCCAAGTTTCTCGCTGGTAAGGCATCTTGCCATAAGGGGCGACTGGGTTGAATGAAATCCTGATATGGCACCGCAGGCAATTGTTATAAACATCATCGGAAAAACGGGGAACTTTTCGGCATTGACATGAAAATTCCGGAAATTGGCTGATGTAAGCTCAGGTATATGAAATCCTTTTATAAACAGAGCCGTTATAAGGCCTACAGCCATGAAAATCAATGCAAAGCCGAAAACAGGATATATCCTTCCGATAATTTTGTCGATGGGAAGCATTGTCGCCAGTACATAATAGCCGAAAACCACCCACACCCAGAAAGTCATTGTAAGTGCTTCCGGAGTTAATCCTGCGAGTATCCCTGCCGGTCCCATAATAAATACGGCACCTACCAGTACCATCAGAACGACAGTAAAGCCACGCATGAACTGTTTTACCCCTTTTCCCAGATAGATGCCGACTATTTCAGTAATACTGAGTCCGTTGTGACGTATTGACAACATACCTGAGAAATAATCATGTACGGCACCTGCAAAGACTGATCCCAGAACGATCCAGAGAAAGGCTACAGGCCCCCACATTGCCCCTGCAATAGCGCCGAAGATAGGGCCAAGTCCTGCAATATTCAGAAATTGCACCAGAAAAGCTCTCCACCAGGGAAGTGGCACGTAGTCCACCCCGTCTTTCATCTTATATGCTGGTGTCTCCCGGTTTCCGTCGGCTCCCTCTATCCTCTCGATAAATTTCGAATAAAAGAAATATCCGAGCAAAAGAACAGTTATTGAAATAATGAAAGTTATCACCTTATTCAGTTAATTACCAATATTTTCAGTTTATACCACTTTACAGCATTTTCCCTGTATAATTTATCCACTACCTCTTTCGGAAGTTGTAATCCTTTAAATGTTCCGTCAAACAGTTCTGAGGTCATTTCAGAATCAGTGGCAAAATATTTCCAGTCATCAACCCATTCATTATGCATACGGGTCTTAAATGATCCAGGATCCCTGTTTCCGCTATAACCAACATCTGTTCCGTAAAGGAGCCTGTCCTGATATTTTATACAAAAATCCCTGACACGCTTCCTGTCCTGTGCCGACTGATACTGAAGATGGCATGTTCTTGCAGATATATCGACCGCCATATTGGGATACCTTTCGAGCCTCAGTGCAAGGGAATCGACATTCCATTCAAGACTTCCGAGATGGCAACCTATAAAAGTCAGGTCAGGATTTCTTTCAAGGAAATTATCCCGGGCGCTTATCTGATCTTCATAAGAGGGATATTCAGGATGAAGGAACATATGGTACTGAGGATTCCGGGCAAAATAGCTGCTGTCGCTCCTGACTGTCATTTCTCCAAGAGGAAGCCAGCAATTGCGGGGTTCACCAAGGTGACCGGTTATCGGTATGTTTTTACTCTTAATGAAGTTTACCACAGGGTCGATCCCCGGATCGTCAACCATAATGAACCTGCCTGATCTGTCTCGGATCGTCATTCCTATATTTTTCCATATCTTCACTGTGATTGCACCTGCTGAAATATCGGAATCAAGCTGACTTACTATCTTTTTACTCCATTCCTCAGTTCCCCATCCGGCAGTATCGAAAAGAAAAGTCGGTCCGAAAAAGACCCTGCCGGGATGTTTTTGAGCTGAGATTACCGCATAATCGAATTGGTTACGGATATTGGTATCATCACCATGATCAACATTAAGTGTTATCAGAATGAAGTTATCAGCCGCTGCCTGTTCTTCAAAGACACCGTCGTCGCTGTTGATATGGATGTGGGAGTCGATCTTAAGGATTGAAGAAAAATCCTGTTCGGTGTAATAACTGTTCCGGCAACTGAAAGCCAGGGCTGCTATTAGTAAAAATGAAATAAGTTTAAATCTCATATTATAGAATATTTGGAAATAAAAGTAACAATCCTGGACGTTATATTGAAATAATCGGACAAGATTCTTCGCTTCNNTTCGCTCTGAATGACGGTAATTTGCACGTGACTATTTGGTTAATCGTCCGTCGAAATCAAGTCTGTTTTCGGGGAAAAGGGGCCATTTTACCGGTTTGTTGTCACGGGTCGAACGGTAGATGGCAGTAAAGATCTCGACGGTTACCCTTCCATCCCCTCCGGTTATAAGAGGTTTACGGCCTTCAATAATTGATTGAAGGAAATCCTCTATTTGTCTTTCATGAAAATATTCCACGGGATTTTTAAGTGAAAGGAAGAAATCCGAATCCTCTTTTACAAACTCCTGAAGTATATTTTCTTCTCCGGGAACCGTCCAGAGGTCATTTACCGGCGGTTCAAGTATATTCGACATTCCCGCAACGAACATTGCACCTCCATCGGTCTGAACTCCAACCGATGCCCCGTTTTCGCCATGAACATGGACTTTCCCGTAAATACCCGGTTTCATTGAGTTTGATACCACAATATTCCCGACTGCTCCGTTTTTAAATTTTATGATAGCATTGGCTGTATCTTCAACTTCAATATAAGGATGGTTAAGATTTGACCATAAACCATAAAGTTCGTCAATCTCACCCATAAACCATTGCAGCAGATCGAGCTGGTGAGGTGCCTGGTTAACAAGAACACCGCCTCCCTCCCCTTCCCATGATCCTCTCCATGGATCGCTGTTATAATAGTTTTGATCCCTCCATCCCAGCATATTCACTGTTCCAAAAACCGGTCTTCCTATTTTTCCCGAATCAATTGCTCCTTTTACCCTCTGAACCGGCCGGTACCAGCGACGCTGACAGATCACTCCTGTTGCCCTCTTATATTTTTTCGCGGCGTCCAGCATTGCATCACAATCTTCAAGAGATGATGCAAAGGGTTTTTCAACAAGAACATGGGCTCCTGCCTGCATTGCCTCAACAGCAGGTGCCTTATGGAACGGGTGGGGAGTACAGATAATCACCATATCTATTTTCTCCTTCTGTACCATTTCGGCGACATCTGTATAACCCTTTACCTTATATTTCGCCGCAAATGCTTCGGCCTTATCTCTTTTTGAACTGCAGACTGCCGTAAACTGAGATTCAGCTAGTCCTGATAGTGCCGCGGCATGAATACCGGTAACTTTTCCGATTCCGACTATTGCCGTTTTTAGCTTCGTTTGCATAGCTTGTTATTTGTCAATTCCAGGTTCAAAGTTCAAAGTTCCAGGTTCAAAGTTCCAGGTTCAAAGTTTTTATAACGTAAACCTGAAACCTGGAACCTGAAACCTGGAAAAACCTTCTTCTTCAATTCCTCTGAGGAACTCCCTCCGTCATCAGTTTTTTTAGTTCCGCAAGATGATCCTCGTAAACGTCTCTGGGTAATGCATTGTTATTCTTACAGACCGATGCTGCCA